>JAZQCS010000050.1:0-24347 GCA_045546415.1 Clostridia bacterium
TATTACATAATTGTTTTTCCGGAAAATACTTTTTGATGTCTGACATCTGTAAAAGTTTTTCTCAAAGTATATTGTTCGTTAAAACCTACACTTCACATTTACTGTTTAATTTTCAAAGACCATTTAACTCCGAAGAGTTACTACTCGTGATAAGTAACTTAGTCATTATACCACAACTTTTGCTGCTTGTCAAGAGTTTTTTTTATTTTTTCCAGAAATTTCTTTCCGAAATGATGCTGCGCTTCAAATGACAGCTTTACTATTATACCATGTGTAAAACCATTTGTCAAGAATTTTTTTACAAAAAAATCATTTTGACATTTTTTTACATTTTTACCAGAACAGCCGACAGAATATCACGCTCGCAAGCATTCCTGCAAAATCTCCGGCAAGAGCCGATACAACCACCCTTCCGCTAACCTTCGATTTTATTGTGCCGTAGAAAAGGGCTATTGTATAGAATGTAGTTTCGGTGGATCCCATCATTACGGATGCGACTCTTCCCGCATAGGAATCCGGTCCGCACTTTTCAAATACATCTCCTACAATCCCCATGGATGCGCTTCCCGAAACAGGGCGCAAAACCGAAAGAGGCAAAACCTCAGGAGGCAGCCCAACGAAAGAAAGAAAAGGTCGGAGTATATCCACAAGGATTTCAATTGCTCCGCATTCGTTCATCATGCCAATTGCCATCATAAGGCCTATTATCGACGGCACAATATCCACCGTAATCCCAAGAGCTTCACGGCTTCCTTCATTGAATATATTATATACATTTTTCTTTGCACACATACCCGACAGAATTACAACAAAAATCAGCACCGGAACAATCATGTCGGAAATATACTGAACCACCTTCATTTACAAAGCGCCTTCGCGCACATTACTGCAACAACAACTGAACAGGCAGACGCACACCATACCGGAAGGATGATTTCAGCAGGGTTTGCCGATCCGGCGGACTGTCTCATTGCAATGAGAGTTGACGGTATCAGCTGAAAAGACGCAGTATTAAGCACCGTAAAAAGTGCCATTTCTCTTGTTTTATTCTGTTTGTTCAGCTCCTTCACAGCCTTCAGCCCCGAGGGAGTTGCAGCGTTTCCCATACCAAGAAGATTCGCTGTCAAATTCATTATAATTGACTCACCTTCAACACTTTTAATTTCTACACTTTTGAAAAGCATTTTAAAAACCGGCAGGACAGCCTTTGAAAGCTTCCCGGTAATCCCGCTTTTTTCCGCCACTTTCATAATTCCGTTCCACATACACATAACCCCCAGAAGTCCCAGGCACATGTTTACCCCTTCGGTTGCACCGTTCATTGCACCATTTACCGTTTCTGCCGTTTTCCCTGTAAAAACCGATACGGCAAGGGAAAACACAATCATAAAACTCCACAATATATTAAGCATTTTTTCTCTCCTTTTTTAAGATAAATACAATTGACATTTTAATTTATATGTGCTATAATTACCTAGTAGAATTTTTATTTTCTATTACGATATACTCAGGAGGACCCATATTATGACTTTTACCGGCATTGTCCGAAATGTTGACCGTCTTGGAAGAATTGTATTGCCAAAAAAAATAAGACAGTCTCTGAAAATCGCAGAACTTACCGACCCCATTGAAATTCAGGTTTCGGATGATTTCATTGTTTTAAAAAAATCAACCGACAACACTCCCCTTTCAGGAAACATCCGATGTCTTGACAACTTCGGAAGAATTGTAATTCCCATAGAAATACGCACTCTGATGGGTATTGTTTCGCAAGTTGACTCACTTGAAATATATCTTGATGAGAATTGCATAAAACTGAAAAAGCACCAGAACAGTTGTATATTCTGCGGTGGTTTTGAAAAGGTTGTTGCTTTTGAAGGCAAGATGATCTGTTCATCCTGTATAAACAGCATTAAAAAGAATTTTTAGGTATTTTTTTCCTTTCTGCGGATATACTTATAGTAAAACACAGGAAGGGAGAACACCTTATGATAAATTTATTCGAAACCACAAAATCTTTATTTACCGTAGGTTCCGGAACGGAAACTTCAGATGCAAACCGCATCTGCGAGCTTATGCGTATCACTCGCCAGGAGCTTGAAACAATTGAACGCAACTACGAAGAGGTTACCGACGATGACTTGCTTGATTATTATATGTACTGTCGCCTTGCGGCACAGCAAAAATACAATTATCTGATTAAGCAATACCGTGCTCTCGATTCCGTTTGCGGAACAAAAGAGTGTATGTGAACTTCGGACGGACAGTTGTTTTACTGTCCGTTTATTATTTGAAAAGGAGGCATAATTATGAGTTACACAAATAACATTTCTGAAAATTACATAAAGCTTCCGGCTTATTTTATTGACAGATATATGCCTCTTGCCGACGGCACCTTTGTTAAAGTTTATCTGTTAGGGCTCAGGCAATGCAGCGAAGGTATAACCCTCACACCGAAGGGAATGGCTGCGGTACTGAACATTCTGGAATCGGATGTTTTGCGCGCCTGGAAATACTGGGAAGACGAAGGACTTGTGAAATGTACAACCGACAGCGAAAGCCGGCTGGAAATTGAGTTCCTTAACCCTACCGAAAGCAAGAAAACCTCTGTTGGCGTGCTGCCTTCCAAACCCAGCTATTCTTCTGCCGAAATCACAGGGTACATATCTGACCACATGGAAATGCGTTCGTTGCTGCAATATGCCGAAAAAGCTTTAGGCAAAACCCTCAGCTCCAATGACCAGTCCACCATTTTTGGTCTGCACGACTGGTTAGGCTTGCCGGTGGATGTAATTGCCATGTTGATATCCTACTGTGTTTCAGCAGGGCGCAAAAGCATGCGTTCCATTGAGCTGATGGCGATTAACTGGAGCGAAAATCATGTTGATACAGTTGAAAAAGCAGAGAAATATCTTCTTCAGCTTCAGGAAAACAATTCAAAAATAAGCAGCTACAAAAGAGCCATAGGAATCTTTGACCGTGTGCTTACAAAGGCCGAAGCCGACTACCTTTCCCAGTGGGCTCATAAGCTTAATTCCCCTGTGGAGCTTGTTCGGTTGTCTGCCGAAATAACTGCCCTGAACACAGGAAAAATATCTCTTCCATATATGAACACCATGCTTCAGGAATGGTTCAGCAAGGGAATAAAATCTGCCGCGGATGCCAGAGCAATGCGAAACGAATTCAAAAAGCAATCCGGAGAAATCAAAAAATCCTCCGGTGGTAAATTTTCTGATTATTCTTGTAAATCCAGTTACGATTTTACCGCTATAGAAAACGCTGCGTTACATTTCAAAAAAGATTAATTCAAACGAAAGGCTGTGATGGAAATGGGATACTCCCCCGAAGCTTATGAAAAAGCCGAGCTTATTCTTTCCGAATACCGTCGCGCTGCTTCGGTAAAGCTTTTACAGAGAACCGAAGAGTTAAACAATAAAATTCCTGAAATCAAAGATATTGAAGAGCAGATACATAATCTCGGCATTGAGCTGACCAAAGCCGCAATGACCTCCGAAGAAATTTCTGTTGAAACTGAAGCTAAGCTTTGCGACCTTGAAAAAAAGAAAAAAGCCCTTCTTGTTAAGAACGGCTACGCAGAGGACTATCTTGCAAATGCGCACAACTGTACAAGCTGCAGGGATACCGGTTTCGTAAACGGTGTAATGTGTTCCTGCCTCAGAAAAATGCTTGCAGAGTTCGACTCATTAACCACCGCAGTCAGCACCGACTACAGTTTTGAAAATTTCCGCATTGATGTGTACAGCGATGAAATAATAGCAAAATATAATGTTTCTCCACGGACACAAATGAAAAATGTCCTTGATTACTGCAAATCATATGCCGAAAACTTTTCTCTCAGTTCAGGTAATATTCTTATGTACGGTGGTGCCGGTCTGGGAAAAACCTACCTTTGCAATTGCATTGCAAAAGAGCTGAGCAGCCGCGGTTTCAACGCAATACTCAGCTCCGCGTATAACATTTTTGAGCTTATTTCGAAAAACAAATTCAACTACAAAGCTGACCTCGGAACCGATATTGACCGTTACTACAATTGCGATCTGCTTATTATGGACGACCTGGGCACCGAGTTTGTTACCGAATACACCGTTTCCGCGTTGTTTGATATTATCAATTACAGACTTACAAACGGTAAGCCCACCATAATAAACGCTAACCTTTCCCTCCAGGACATGAGTGCCCGTTACAGCGATCGTATTGTTTCCAGGCTTCTCACCTTCAGGCATCTGCTTTTCCTGGGCAATGACATCAGAGCCATGGGGTTATGACCCCATAAACTCTGCCAGTTTCAGCAGTTTTGCGGAATGACTCCACATTCCGTCATACCATCCGGTTATAGTAAGAAGTCGCTCGCCCTGTAAAATCCCCGCACGCAGGTCTGCTACCACAGACAGCGGACAACCGACAAAATCGCATGAAACAGGGCTATCATCCGTTACACCCAACAAGCCACCGAATTCACCTTCGGCGGCTTGTTTTACTTTTTCGGCAACCTCTCCATATGATGTGCCCGTTTTTAATGTGCATACAAGCTCTACCGTTGAAACCGCTTTTACCGGTGTTCTCAACGCAATGCCGGAAATTATACCGCCCAGTTCAGGTAAAATCAGGCCTGTTCCCTGTGCTCCGCCACACACTTCGGGTATTACAGAATCTGCCGACCTGCCGTTACGCCATCTGACCGGGTTTCCACAATCAGAAAGCGTACTGTTTGTATCTCCCGGCTTTAATGTCAGAGCAACTGCATTTTCAATGCCAAAATTACTGTTTATAACTTTGCTCAGGAGAGCAATTGCCGATGTTTCAGGTTTTACCTGAGCAACGGCTTTTTCGTTTTTATAATGGTGATGGTTAATTCCAAAATCAACCGGAACAGCATTTTCCCTTATTCCGGAAACAACTGTTTTCCCGGACCATTGCAACTCTCCGTCATTTTCGCAATCTATCACAACATCACAATCCTCAGGAAAAGACTCGTTATCTGTAACGCTGATTGTAGTATTTCCAATCACAACAGCTTTGTCCTCACCGTAAATCCTGCCCGGCATTCTGCCGTAAGAAGAGCTGTACCTGAGCTGGTAAGCCATATGCTGAGTTTCTGCATTTTTATGGTTTATGCATACTACCGTAGTATCGGTCTCCTTTTCTGCTGCCATTCTCAGAATTGTTCTTGCAATCTCATTGAATCCGTTTAAACCTAATTTTACCATTTTTATGCCTCCTTTGCAGTATTTTTTCCGCAAAAGAGCAATTATATGCAAAAACCCGGACTTAAAAGTCCGGGTCAGACCGCTGACAAACTCGGTCTACCGCAAGAAAAACAACAAATAAGAATGGGTTTGCTTAAAATTCAACATTTTCACACTAAACATAACGAAGCGGTTCCCTGGGAAACCGCTTCGTTTCTTGCTTTCCACGAGGTTGAACTCTACCGTACCCGCGTACGCCGACGAATTCAACCTCGCGAAATATACCTTCGTTTTTCAGCATCAGCTCATATTTTTTACTCTTCATCGTCCTCTTCGTCTTCCGAAACCGCAGGAACGGTGATTTTAATTTTTTCAATACGCTTTTCATCAACAACAGCCACTTCAAACAAATAGCCCTTAAATTCGACACAATCGCCTTTTACCGGGATCCTGTCAAGCTCTCCCATTACAAAGCCTGCCATTTTTTCGTATTCTGTTTCTTCCTTTTCGTCCTTTGTAAGCTTAAGACCAATTTCTTCAAGGGTTTCCTCAAAATCCGCCGCACCGTCGACCATGTATGTATTTTCGTCAACGCGTCGGGTATCGTCCTCCTCCTCATCAAATTCATCCTGAATACTACCGAAAACGAACTCAATAAGGTCTTCCATAGTTACAATGCCGGCTGTGCCACCGTATTCATCAATAACTATTGCCATATGGGTTTTTTCACTTTGCAGTTCCTTAAGCAGGTCGTTTGCTTTTTTTGTCTGCGGAACAAAATAGGGTTCATTAATAATATCCTGCAAACTGAACCTTTCAGGACTCACTTTTTCAATATACTGTATGAGCGCTCTTATATGAATTACGCCGATTATATTGTCAAGAGTTCCCTCATAAACGGGAATACGCGAAAAATGTTCATCGGTTGCAAGCTGTACTATTTCCTTGAAGGATGCATTTGAAGGTAATGCTATCACATCGGTACGGTGAGTCATTATTTTCTGTGCTGTTGTGTCACCGAATTCAATGATATTGTTAATCATATCACCTTCATCCTCGTCAATGACACCACTTTCCTCACCTTCATCAACAATTGACAGAATCCCTTCTTCTGTAACCTTGCCCGGCTCGGTTTTAGGGTCAATGCCACACACAAGAGCAATGCAGGAATTTATAACTCCAAGAATAATATTAAACGGAAACATAACAAAATAAAACAGTCGCATAAAGCCATTCATCGCAACTGCATACCGTTCATAATGAACAGCTGCCAGCTTCCGGGGTACCATTTCACCAAAAAGCGAAAGGGCTGCACCGCACACAAGTATAATTATGATATATCCGAGAAACTCAAGCTTTTTTGCAGAAAAAAAATCAACAATAGCCTGACCCGGCTGAGATTTCACAGCCAGTGTTCCTACCGAAAGAGAAAGAATGACAAGCAGTTGGCGTACCGATGCTGAATATCTTTCCTCGTTTGCATAGAGCTTTTTAAGGTTTTTTATGCCTTTTTTGCCCTCTGCTTTCATATCCTCAAGCCTTTTATCATTCAAAGACTCAAGAGCCACCTGTGTTCCGTGTACAACACCGTACAAAACAAGAACCAACACAAAAATCACACTAAACAATCGCCCGTCCATTGAGAAAAACCACATCCTTCGTAAAATTAATAAAGTAATCTAATTATATACAATTCCCTGCACTTTGTCAAGGGTTTATTTTCTGAATAGCAGAGAAATGTCGTTAACCGTAACAAAAAGCATCAAAATCATAAGCAAAGCAAGACCCGCAAAATGAACGGCACCCTCCATTTTTCTCGAAACGGGTTTCCTCCTTACCAATTCTATAAGCAAAAAGAAGACCCTGCCGCCATCCAGAGCAGGCACCGGCAAAAGATTAAATATGCCAATATTCACCGTGATAAGTGCAAACAGCGAGAAAAATGCTTCTGCTCCGTACTTAATCTGCGAGCTCATTATACTTACCGTTCCCACAGGTCCTGAAATATTATTAAGCGAAACCCCACCGGTTATGAGCATAATAAACGAGTAGAAAATTGCTTTAATTACAAAAAACAACTCATAAAAGGCATATTTCAGTATGCCTAAAAAACCTACCTTTTCTGTGCTCAGTATTATGCCGATATTGTACGCTTGAGTTTCTTCATTGAAATAGGGACGAATGCTTACATTATGCTTTTCCCCATCTCTTTTTACAACAAGCTCAAGCTCTTTATCGGTTTCAACAGTATTTAAAAGAAACTTAAAATCTTTATAATACCATACGCGTTTCCCGTTTATACCAACAATTTCATCTCCCACCTGAAGAACCTCAGCCGCAGGAGTTCCGGGAGAAGGTGATTCAACCTTCAGCACAGGCATTTCCGAAATTCCGGAAAACAGAAACACATAAATTATAAAGCCCATAAGCACATTAAGAAAAGCTCCTGCCCCAACTATTATTATTCTCTGCCATACCGGTTTGTTGCAGAAAGCATTTTCATCCTCAGATTCCTCATCCTCACCCACCATCTGAACATATCCGCCAAAAGGGATAGCTCGCAGGGCGTACTGAGTTTCGCCAATTTTCTTTTTAAACAGTGCAGGACCAAAGCCTATGGAAAACTCAGGGACCGGCACCTTAAAAAGCTTTGCCGTTATAAAATGACCGAACTCGTGAACAATTATTATAATTACAAAAACTGCAATTGCAATAAGAACTGTTCCCATTAATTTACCTCCAAAGCCACTTCTCTTGCCCATTTATCGGCTTCAAGAATATCCGAAAGAGCAGGATTTGATATATTTTTATGTTTAGCCATAACTTTAGCTATTATTTCCGAAATTTGTCCGTAGCAGATTTCTTCCTTAAGGAAGCGTTCAACGGCAATTTCATCCGCTGCATTCATAACTGCCGGAAGCGTACCGCCCTTTTCCAGTGCTTCAAATGCAAATCCAAGACATGGGAAAGTATCCATATCCGGTTGTGCAAAAGTAATGCTTCCAAGCTCATAAAAATCAATTTCAGGTGTTCTGCAGAATTTTCTGTCCGGATAGGTAAGTGCATAAGAAATAGGCAGGCGCATATCCGGTGCGGAAAGCTGAGCAATTACGGAATTGTCTTCATACTGTACCATTGAATGGATTATGCTCTGAGGCTGAACCACAACCTGAATTCTATCGCCGGAAACACCAAAAAGCCGGCTTGCCTCAATAACCTCCAGCCCCTTATTCATAAGGGTACTGCTATCGATTGTAACCTTTGCACCCATACTCCAGTTGGGATGCTTAAGTGCCTGCTGGGGTCTCATATTGTATATTTCTTCCTTCTTTTTCCCGAAGAAAGGGCCACCGGAAGCTGTAAGCAGAATTTTTTTAAGCTTTGAACTGTCACCGTTACAGCTCTGGAAAATTGCACTATGCTCGCTATCAACAGGAAGAATTTTTACATCCTTTTTCTTTGCGAGGGGCATAACAATTTCACCGCCGGCCACAAGAGTTTCTTTGTTTGCAAGGGCAATGTTCTTTCCATGATTAATAGCTTCAATTGTAGGCAACAGACCCATAACACCAACAACGGCAGTAACAACCGTATCAACAGAAGGAAGAGTTGCGCATTCAATAATGCCATCCATACCGCTGACTATTTTGGTGTTTGTATCGGCAACCTTCAGTTTAAGCTCTGCCGCCTTATCTTCAAGAAAAACCGCCGCCACTTCAGGCTTATATCTGCGTATCTGCTGTTCCGCAAGTTCAACACTTGAGCGTATGGTAAGTGCTGCCACCTCTGCGCAGCCGTTTTCATCAATAACCTCAAGGGTCTGTGTTCCTATCGAGCCGGTAGAACCTAAAATTGCTATCTTTTTCATATTATTTCCTTTCGTAAAAAGGAGTATAACCTTACAGAAAAATTTTCTGAAGGAAACACCCCTTAAAAAATATGTATTTATTTTCTATTTAATTACAAAAATCGGCAAAATGCTGTTTATGTACCAAAAAACCGGTGCCACAAAAATAACGCTGTCAAACCTGTCAAGAGCGCCACCATGACCGGGCATAATGTTGCCGTAATCCTTAATGCCCACCTCTCGTTTGATGGCAGATGCCGTAAGGTCTCCGAACTGTGAAACCACAGAGAGAATCACACCGGTTATAACCGCATTTTCAAGCCTTATGCCGTAACCGTAAATTGATTTGCCCAAAAAAGCAAAGAGAACAAAAACAATTACTGTTGCAAGCACACCACCGACCGAGCCTTCTATGGTTTTTTTAGGGCTGAGATTGGGTGCAAGCTTGTGTTTTCCAAACAAACAGCCTGTAAAATAAGCTCCGGTATCGGTAACAAAAGCTCCGATAAAAATTGCAAAAACCAGGAATTTGCCAAAATCTTCAATGCATCTCACCATAGAAACATGACGAAGAAGCGCAAAGACATACACACTTCCTGCATAGCAGGCAGCACAGTCTTTAAATGTTATTTTCTTATAAAACAACACCTGCATCACAAGTAACGCAACAACGCCAATTGCCGCAACTGGAAGAATTTTTCCCTCCGGCACAAACATAAATGAGAACCCCAGAATGTATCCTGCAATTACAAGGGGTATTTTGTTTTTTAAATTTGTTTTACCAAAAATCGCTCTGCAAAACTCAAAAAAAGCAATTGCAGAAACAACAGCAACAGCAATGGTTGTTGCATAATCAGGCAAAAACAAAATTATTGAAACAAGCATTAACCCGGCTATAATTCCTGATACAGTTCTTGTTAACATTTAATTCTCCTTTCCGGCAAGGCTTTACGCTCCGCCAAACCTTCTGTTGCGTTTCTGATAGGATGCTATTGCCTGGCGCAGATGCTTTTCTGTAAAATCCGGCCAGCAGATATCTGCATACCAGAATTCGCTGTAGGCACATTGCCAAAGCAAAAAATTACTTAGGCGTTTTTCTCCGCTTGGTCTTATTACCAGGTCAAGCGGTGGATTACCACCTGTGTACATATTATCATCAAAATATTTTTCGGTTATGTCATCAATGCTTATTTTCCCATCAGCAACTGCTTGTGCAGTTTTTTTCGCAGCGTGAATTATCTCATCTCTGCCGCCGTAATTAAGAGCAATGTTCAATGTGCAGCCGTCACGGTCTCTGGTATATTCCTCAACCTCTGCAATTTTTTTCTGTAAAGTCTCTGAAAGTGCGGTTTTGTCACCAATAATTTTGATACGGCAGTTTCTGCCTGCAAGCCATCGGTCCATATTTGTCAGATAGTCATAAAGCAGATTCATAATAGCATCTACTTCCTCTTTAGGGCGTTTCCAGTTTTCGGTGGAAAAAGCATACACCGTAAGCACCTTAACGCCTATGGAATCACAATAATTCGCAATATCTTCCAGGGTTTTTGCCCCCGCTTTATGTCCGTCACTTCTGGGCAGACCTCTGCGCTTTGCCCATCTGCCGTTACCGTCCATAATAATGCCTATATGCTGTGGAATATTTTCAGCATCAATTTTTGCATCCTTTGTGAAAGCGGAAACCATTTTTTTGTAAACTCCGCCCAAAGTTACTTTAAGAGCCACTTTTCGCGCCTCCCTCAAAAATTAAAGAGCCATAAGGTCGTTTTCTTTGTCTGCAAGCTTGGTATCAATTGTTTTGATGTATTTATCAGTTAAATCCTGTAAATCCTTTTCTGCAGACTTCATATCGTCTTCGGTTATTTCGGATTTTTTCTTCATATCCTTGAACATATCCATAGCATCTCGGCGAATGTTACGAATAGCTACCTTTGCATTTTCCGCCATTTTGCCAATCTGCTTAACAAGCTCTTTTCTGCGCTCTTCTGTAAGCGGAGGGAAATTAAGGCGTATAACCTTGCCGTCATTGTTAGGGTTAATTCCAAGCTCGGAAGCAAGAATTGCCTTTTCAATATCCTTAAGTAAGCTTGCATCCCAGGGCTGAATTGCAATTGTTCTTGCATCGGGTACAGAGATAGAAGCAACTGCATTAAGCTGAGAGGGTGTTCCGTAATAATCAACCTTGATGGTATCAAGCACAGCGGGGTTTGCTCTGCCTGCTCTTACGGTATTGAACTCGTAATCAAGAGAAGCAAGGGATTTATCCATTTTTTCTGTAATACCTGCATATATGTCTTTAAACTGAGCATTCATAGTTTTTATTCTCCTTTTTATTTAATTGGTACATTAGTACACAAGAGTACCGATATCCTCGCCCATTACTGCTTTATAGATATTCTCAGGGTCATCAAGACCAAACACCTGAATGGGGATGTTGTTATCCATGCAAAGAGAGGTTGCTGTGGAATCCATAACGCCAAGTCTCTTTGCAAGCACCTCTGAATAAGGAATTTTGTCGTATTTTTTTGCATCGGGATAAACATTGGGGTCACAATCGTAAACACCGTCAACATTTTTTGCAAGCAAAATAATATCTGCACCGATTTCAGCAGCTCTGAGTGCTGCCGTTGTATCTGTTGAGAAGAAGGGGTTACCTATTCCGCAACCAAAAATTACCACCTTGTTCTTTGAAAGATGTGATTCTGCTTTACCTCTTATGTAAGGCTCGGCAATCTGTCTCATTTCAATAGCTGTCTGCACACGGCTTTCAACACCATGATTTTCAAGAGCAGACTGAACAGCAAGAGCATTAATTACCGTTGCCAGCATACCCATATGGTCAGCACGGGTTCTGTCCATGTTTTTACCGGAACGGCCTCTCCAGAAGTTTCCTCCGCCTACTACCATGGCAATCTGAACACCTTCCTCGGAGCATTTTTTAATTACCTTTGCAACAGCATTAAGTGTATCTTCATCAAGCCCAAAACCCTGAGCTCCCGCCAATGCTTCACCACTTACTTTTATGAGAACTCTCCTGTATTTTGGTTCCATAATTCTCCCTCTTTCCAGATTATTTTTAATTTGTTCTTATTAGAAGAAAAACAAAAAACACTAAGAGCAAAAAATTAACTTTTTAGCAGGTAGCATTTTTTGTTTTTCAAAAAATTTTATTTAATTCTAAGATTATTTACCTGCCATTTTTTCAACTTCGGCAGCGAAATCGTCTTCTCTCTTTTCAAGGCCTTCGCCCTTTTCGAATCTCTCATAAGCCTTGATGGAAATGGTTCCGCCAAGTTCCTTACCCTTTGCTTCAAGCATCTTGGTAACAGACATATCGGGATCCTTTACGAATTCCTGGTCAACAAGACAGTTTTCCTTGTAGTACTTGCTGATTCTACCCATAACCATCTTCTCAACGATAGCTTCAGGTTTGCCCTCGTTAAGAGCCTGAACCTTAAGAATTTCTTTTTCTTTTTCAATTACTTCTGCAGGAACTGCTTCCTTGTTAAGATAAGCAGGAGCTGCTGCTGCGATCTGAAGAGCAACATCCTTTGCAACTTCAGCAAAGCCGTCCTTATCAGCAACATCGGTGTCAAACTGAGCGATAACACCGATTCTGCCGCCACCGTGAATGTAAGTAACAATTGCACCTTCGTATCTTGCGAAACGTCTGATGTTCATGTTTTCACCGATGGTAAGAACCTTTTCCTGAAGAGCACCTTCAACAGTAAGGTCTGTATCAAGGTATTTCTTTGTTTTAAGTTCTTCAACATCTGCAGGGTTTGTGTCAGCTACAACCTTAGCAACACCCTTAACGAATGCCTGGAAATCAGCATTCTTTGCAACGAAGTCTGTTTCGCTGTTTACTTCAACAATAACAGCTGTTTTGCCGTCCTCGGAAACATAAGCGTCTACAAGACCTTCGGATGCGATTCTGCCTGCCTTCTTAGCTACGGCAGCAAGACCTTTTTCTCTAAGCCATTCAACGGCTTTTTCCATATCACCATTTGCTTCAGTCAGGGCTTTTTTACAGTCCATCATGCCGCAGTTTGTCATTTCTCTTAATTCTTTAACAGCCTGTGCGGTTATCATATTAGTTTCCTCCTAATAAAGTTTTAATTGCTGTAAATTATTCAGCAGCTTCTTCAGCAGCTTCTTCCTGAGCAGGAGCATCCTGACCCTGTCTGCCTTCGATGATAGCATCTGCCATTGCGCCTGCAATAAGCTTAACAGCGCGGATAGCATCGTCGTTGCCGGGGATTACATAATCAACATCGTCGGGGTCACAGTTTGTGTCAACGATTGCAACTACGGGAATACCAAGCTTGTGAGCTTCGGAAATAGCAATCTTTTCTTTTCTGGGGTCTACTACGAAAAGAGCACCGGGTTTTCCCTTAAGGTTTCTGATACCGCCAAGGAACTTGTCAAGCTTTTCTTTTTCAAGCTTAAGCTGGCTAACTTCCTTCTTGGGAAGCAACTCGAATGTGCCGTCTTCTTCCATTTTTTCAATCTGAGCCATTCTTGCAATTCTCTTCTGAATGGTCTTGAAGTTTGTAAGCATACCGCCAAGCCAACGGTTGTTAACATAGTACATGCCTACTCTCTCAGCTTCTTCCTTGATGGAATCCTGAGCCTGTTTCTTTGTACCTACGAAAAGGATTTCCTTTCCTTCAGCTGCAACTTCTTTAATGAAGTTGTAAGCTTCGTCAACCTTCTTAACTGTTTTCTGAAGGTCAATAATGTAGATACCGTTTCTTTCTGTGAAGATGTATTCCTTCATTTTAGGGTTCCATCTTCTTGTCTGGTGACCGAAATGTACACCGGCCTCCAAAAGCTGTTTCATTGATACTGCTCCCATTTTTTAGCACCTCTTTCGGTTTTTTAAATTTTTCCTCCATTGTGCGTTTTGCTTATCCTAAAGCCCCGAGCAGAGGGCACCTCAGACAAATGCGCACAATGTGTGTATTTTAATACCTAAGCATTATACCACAATTCCTACCGGATTGCAAGTGTTTTTTTATTTTTTTTGCAAATTTTGAGATTTTTTACAAAATCCACCCGGATACTTTCATTATATTATGCAATAATACCAACATTTTTATAACATCTTTTTCAGGAACTTACCTGTTTCACTTGTTTTTGACCTTGCAATCTGTTCCGGTGTGCCCTTTGCCACAACCTTTCCTCCGCGGAAACCGCCTTCAGGCCCCATGTCTATAATATAATCGGCAGTTTTTATAACATCCAGATTATGTTCAATTACAATGACTGTATTTCCGCCTTCAACCAGCTTCTGTAAAACTTCAATAAGCCGGTGTACATCCGCTGTGTGCAGACCTGTTGTCGGCTCATCAAGAATATATACGGTTTTGCCTGTAGCTTTCCTCGAAAGCTCTGTTGCAAGCTTAACCCGCTGTGCTTCACCGCCCGAAAGGGTTGTGGCACTCTGGCCAAGGGTAATATAACCAAGACCAACCTCATTCAGGGTCTCAAGTTTTCTTTTTATTTTGGGTATATTTTCAAAAAATTCCACGCTTTCCTCTACGGTCATATCAAGCACATCTGCTATGTTTTTACCCTTATATTTCACCTCAAGGGTTTCTCGGTTATAGCGTTTTCCTTTACACACCTCACAGGGCACATAAATGTCCGCAAGAAAATGCATTTCAATTTTCACAATACCGTCTCCGCTGCAAGCTTCACATCTGCCTCCGGACACATTAAAACTGAACCGGGAAGCATTGTAGCCCTTCATTTTTGCATCGTTTGTAGCTGCAAAAAGATTGCGGATATCAGTAAACACCCCAGTATAAGTTGCAGGATTTGACCGCGGTGTTCTGCCTATTGGTGACTGGTCAATGTTGATGACCTTATCCAGATATTCAAGACCTTCAATACACTTATGTCTGCCCGGCTTCATCCTTGCTCCGTTCAGCTCGTTTGCAAGCTTTTTGTAAAGGATTTCCGTAATAAGTGAGCTTTTACCGCTTCCTGAAACACCGGTTACCGCTGTCATAAGCCCAAGGGGAAATTCAACATCAATATTTTTCAGGTTGTTTTCACCGGCACCGCATACCTTCAGCACGTTTCCCGTACCCTTTCTTCTGATTTCCGGAACCGGAATTTTCTTTACTCCCGACAGATACTGTCCGGTTATTGAATCAGGATTTGCCTTGATATCTTCAACCGTACCCTCTGCGATAATTTCACCACCGTGAACACCCGCACCGGGTCCGATATCCACAATCCAGTCAGCAGCATACATGGTATCCTCGTCGTGTTCAACCACAATAAGGGTATTTCCAAGTCCCTGCAAACCTTTCAGTGCTTCAATAAGCTTTGAATTATCACGCTGATGAAGACCAATGCTTGGCTCATCAAGAATGTAAAGCACGCCCATAAGCCCTGAACCTATCTGCGTTGCAAGGCGTATGCGTTGTGCTTCACCGCCCGAAAGGGAGCCTGCATTACGGCTGAGCGTAAGATAGTCAAGACCCACATTTATAAGAAAACCAAGCCTTGCCTGAAGCTCTTTCACAATCTGATGAGCTATCTTTTCCTCTCTTTCGGTAAGGATGAGATTATCAACAAACTCCTTTGCCTCGGTTATTGAAAGGTTACAAAGTTCATGAATATTCAGGTCATTAACAGTTACCGCAAGAATCTCCGGTTTAAGCCTTGCGCCTTTACATTCTGCACAATCGGAGGTGCTCATATACTGTTCAATATCGCCCTTTGCCCAATCGGAGGTGGATTCCATATAACGGCGTTCCATGTTGGTGATAATACCTTCAAATCTGCCTAAAAAACGACCTGATGATTTTTTATGTTCATAGGTAAATTCAAGCTCTTCCTCCGTTCCGTAAAGAAGGGCATTTACCGCTTCCTTTGACATATCACACACAGGAGTGTCAAAATTGAAGCCGTACCTTCTGCCAAGGGACGAAAGATACATATAGGCTATGGATTTTTTATCCTTAACGCTGCTCCATCCGCTGGCGGTTATTGCACCCTGATTAATTGAAAGCTTGTGATTTTTAAGCACAAGGTCAGGGTCAACGCCCATTACAAAGCCAAGCCCTGCACATTTAGGACAGGCTCCGTAAGGATTATTGAAGGAAAAGGCGCGCGGTGAAAGCTCCGGCATACTTATGTTGCAGTCCACACAGGCGTAGTTTTTACTGAAAATCATTTCCCCGCCGTCACGGATTTCCGCAATAACAAGTCCGTCACCAAGTTCAAGTGCTGTTTCGAGGGAGTCGGAAATACGGCTTTCTGCCCCTTCTCTTACAGCAATTCGGTCAACAACTGTTTCAATGTTATGTTTTTTTGTTTTTTCAAGGGTGAACTCATCTGAAAGGTCGCGGATTTCTCCATCCACTCTTGCTCTTACATAACCGGCTTTGCGTGCGTCCTCAAAAACCTTTGTATGCTCACCTTTTTTTCCCCGTATAACAGGTGCAAGAAGAGTAAGCTTTGTTCCTTCGGGACATTCCATAATGCGGTCGCACATCTGGTCCACCGTCTGCTGCTGAATTTCTTTGCCGCATTTCGGACAATGGGGCTTTCCTATACGGGCATACAAAAGCCTTAAATAATCATAAATTTCCGTAACCGTTCCCACAGTTGAGCGAGGGTTTTTCGAGGTAGTTTTCTGGTCAATGGATATAGCAGGAGAAAGCCCTTCAATGTAATCCACATCAGGCTTATCCATCTGTCCTAAAAACTGTCTGGCATATGATGAAAGTGATTCCACATATCTGCGCTGACCCTCGGCATAAATTGTATCAAAAGCAAGAGAGGATTTACCCGAGCCTGAAAGTCCCGTAATTACAACAAACTTGTCTCTGGGTATTGTTAGGCTCACATTCTTCAGGTTGTGCACCCTTGCTCCTTTAATTTTAATGTTTTCAAGTGACATAATTATTTCCTCAGTTCTTCAATTTTATCACGAAGCACCGCTGCATATTCAAAATCAAGCTCACTTGCTGCACGGCGCATTTCAGCGGTAAGCTCATCAATAAGCTTTGCTTTTTCGGATGCCTTAAGCTTTTTGGCAGGCTTGGCATCCTCAGTTTTGCTTATTTCAATTATATCACGGATATCTTTCCTGATTGTCTGGGGAACAATTCCGTTTTCTTCATTATATTTCTGCTGAATTTCACGGCGTCGGTTTGTTTCACGGATTGCTCTTTCCATGGAAGCCGTAACAACATCCGCATACATAATAACCTTGCCTTCTGCATTTCTTGCGGCTCTGCCTATTGTCTGAATAAGTGATGTTTCGCTTCGGAGGAAGCCCTCTTTATCCGCATCAAGAATTGCCACAAGGGACACTTCGGGAATATCAAGACCCTCACGCAGAAGGTTAATTCCCACAAGCACATCAAACTTACCCATTCTCAGGTCCCGGATAATTTCCATTCGTTCCACCGTTTCCACATCCGAATGAAGGTATTTTACTTTTATTCCATGCTCAGCAAGATAATCGGTAAGAGACTCCGCCATTTTTTTGGTAAGGGTGGTTACAAGCACCCTTTCGTTTTTTTCCGCACGGGTGAAAATTTCACCCATAAGGTCGTCGATCTGCCCTTCAATGGGTCGCACCTCAATTTCAGGGTCAAGAAGTCCCGTAGGACGGATAACCTGCTCTGCCGTTCGGGTGCTGTGCTCTTTTTCATATTCCGCAGGGGTTGCCGAAACAAAAATAATCTGGTTCAGCTTGCTTTCAAACTCCTGAAAATTCAGAGGTCTGTTATCGAATGCCGAGGGCAGACGGAAGCCGTATTCAACAAGGTTTTCCTTTCTTGCCCTATCACCGTTGTACATTGCCCTTACCTGAGGTATGGTAACATGTGATTCATCAATAAACAGCAAAAAATCCTCAGGGAAATAGTCCAGAAGAGTATGGGGAGTGCTCCCCGGCTTTCTTCTGCTTAAATGCCTTGAATAGTTTTCAATTCCCGAACAGAAGCCTATTTCCTGAAGCATTTCCATATCGTAATTTGTTCTCTGTTCAATACGCTGTTTTTCTATCAGCTTATCCTGAGCTTTGAACTCAGCGCTTCGTATCTCAAGCTCTTCACGGATATCCTTTATGGCAAGCTCAAGCTTGTCACGGGTTGTAACATAGTGAGATGCAGGAAAAATGGCAACATGGCTGAGAGTTCGGAGTACATTGCCGGTAATATGCTCTATTTCACATATGCGCTCAATTTCCTCGTCCCAGAATTCCACCCGTATAACCTTATCTCCCGATCCTGCAGGGAAAATTTCCACAACCTCTCCCCGGACTCTGAAGGTGCCGCGGGAAAAATCAATGTCGTTTCTCTCGTACTGCAAATCCACCAGCTTTTTAAGAAGCTTGTCCCTGCCGTATTCCATACCGGGCCGAAGGGAAATAACCATATTTTTATAATCAATAGGGTCACCCAGGGTATAGATACAGCTTACAGAAGCTACTATTATAACATCGCGTCGTTCAAATAACGCTGCCGTTGCTGAGTGGCGCAAACGGTCAATATCGTCATTTATGGAGGAATCCTTTTCAATATAGGTATCGGTTGCGGCAATGTAAGCCTCCGGCTGATAATAATCGTAATAGCTCACAAAATATTCTACCGCGCTATCCGGGAAAAATTCACGGAATTCACTGCAAAGCTGTCCCGCCAGGGTTTTGTTATGGGCAAGCACAAGAGTTGGTCTTTGAACCTTTTCAATTATGTTTGCCATTGTAAAGGTTTTACCTGAACCGGTAACTCCCAGAAGGGTCTGCCCTTTTACATTGTTCAGCACACCTTCTGCAAGCTTTTCAATAGCCTGAGGCTGGTCACCGGTAGGTTTATAATCACTCACCAGCTTAAAACCTGACATTTCGGTTCCTCCTTTCAAACAATTGTTCGTATTTGATTATACCATATTTTTTTACCTTTTGTCAATATATTTCAAAGAAATACAGCCGACCTGAAACGGTCGGCTGAAAGAAATTTATTTTACTACAATGTTCAGAAGCTTTCCGGGAACTGCAATAATTTTAACAACCTGCTTACCCTCTGTAAGAGCAAGAACAGTTTCGTTTGTTTTTGCAAATTCTTCCATTGCGGCTCTGTCCATATCAGCAGGAATCATAATTCTGCTCTTTACCTTACCGCAAATCTGTACAACAATTTCCACCTCGTTGTCAACAGTTTTTGCTTCGTCGTATGTGGGCCATTTCTGACCTGAAATCTGACCCTCAAAGCCTGCCATTTCCCAAAGCTCTTCGGTAATGTGAGGAGCTGTGGGGTTAAGAAGTGTAAGGAATGTTTTAAACTCTGCTTTATTTATTTTACCAATTTTGTAGATTTCGTTGGTAAGTGCCATAAGAGTTGCAATAGCTGTGTTGAACTTCATTCTTTCGGTATCCTCGGTAACCTTTTTTACAGCCTTGTGCATTTCTTTTTCAAGCTCCGGAGAATATTCTTCCCCATCAACAAGAATGTCATACATATTCCATACGCGTTTAAGGAAACCGAAGCATCCCTTAACACCCTGAGTAGCCCATGGAGTAGCCTGGTCAAAGGCACCTATGAACATTTCGTATGTTCTCATTGTATCTGCACCGAACTCATTTACTATATCGTCGGGGTTTACTACGTTACCTCTTGATTTGGACATCTTTTCGTGGTTTTCACCGAGAATCATACCGTGAGAGGTTCTCTTATAGTAAGGCTCTTTTGTGGGAACCACACCGATATCATAAAGGAACTTATGCCAGAATCTTGAATAAAGCAGATGAAGTGTTGTGTGTTCCATACCGCCGTTGTACCAGTCAACGGGGCACCAGTAATCAAGTGCTTCCTTGCTTGCAAGAGCGGTATCACAATCAGGGTCCATATATCTCAGGAAATACCAGGAAGAGCCTGCCCACTGAGGCATTGTGTCGGTTTCACGCTGAGCCGCACCTCCGCACTGAGGACAGGTTGTTTCTATCCAGTCGAAAGCCTTTGCAAGAGGGGATTCACCGTTTTCACCGGGTTCAAAGGATTCAATTTCAGGAAGCACAAGAGGAAGCTCACTTTCGGGAAGTGCTACCCAGCCGCACTTGTCGCAATGAACAAGGGGGATTGGCTCGCCCCAGTAACGCTGACGGGAGAATACCCAGTCACGGAGCTTGTAGTTAACCTTGCGCTCACCTACTCCCTTTTCTTCAAGGAATTCAATAATCTTCTTTTTAGCCTCCTCAACAGAAAGACCTGTTAAGAAATCGGAATTCACAAGTACACCGGTTGCAACATCGGTAAATGCTTCTTCCTGAACATTTGCACCGCCGCCAACAACTTCAATGATGGGCAACCCAAACTTCTTGGCAAACTCAAAGTCACGGGTATCGTGAGCAGGAACAGCCATAATTGCACCTGTACCGTAGCTTGTAAGAACATAGTCAGAAATCCAGATGGGAATTTCCTTGCCGTTAACGGGGTTAACAGCTTTAATACCTTCTACGCATACACCGGTTTTATCTTTTGCAAGCTCAGTTCTTTCAAAATCAGACTTTTTACTTGCCTGAACCTGATAGTCACGCACTGCATCCATGTTTGTAATTTTGCCTTCAAGCTTTTCAATTAAAGCGTGTTCAGGAGAAAGTACCACATATGTAGCACCGAAAAGAGTATCGGGACGGGTGGTGTAAACACGGATTTTTTCACCTGTGCCGGCAACCTCAAAATCAACCTCGGCACCCTCGGAACGGCCAATCCAGTTTTTCTGCTGAATTTTAACCTTTTCGATATAATCGGTTTCGTCAAGGTCATCAATAAGGCGCTGTGCATATTTGGTAATTGCAAGCATCCACTGGCTCTTGTTACGCTGAACAACTTCACTTCCGCACCGTTCGCAAACGCCGCCTACAACCTCTTCATTTGCAAGACCAACCTTACAGCCGGTACACCAGTTAATTGGCATTTCCTGCTTGTATGCAAGACCTTTTTTGAACATCTGAAGGAATATCCATTGTGTCCACTTATAGTAAGCCGGGTCGGTGGTGTTCACCTCTCTGTCCCAGTCAAATGAGAAGCCTATGCTCTTAAGCTGACGCTTGAAATTTGCAATGTTGTTTTCTGTAACAATTCTGGGATGTATTTTATTTTTAATTGCAAAGTTTTCTGTAGGAAGGCCGAAAGCATCCCAACCGATAGGATAAAGAACATTGTAACCGTCCATTCTGCGTTTACGCGCAAGAATATCAAGAGCTGTGTAGCTTCTGGGGTGTCCTACATGAAGACCCTGACCGGAGGGGTAAGGGAACTCTACAAGAAAATAGCTTTTAGGCTTGTCCTTTTCGGTATTGCTTGCCGCAAAGGTTTTTTCCTCATCCCATATTTTTTGCCATTTTGGTTCAAATTCGCTGAAATTATACTCTCTCATATTTTACGATCCTTTCTGATTAGTTTTCTGTAGGTTCAAAATCTATTTTTACGGCATCAGCCCATAAATGTTCAAGACGATAGAACTCATCAGCCTCTTTGCCGAAAATGTGTACCACAACATCACCGTAATCCTTTAAAACCCAGGTTGCCGTGGAAACACCCTCGTTATGGGAAGGGCGAACACCCTCCTGCTCCAGCTCGTATTCCACCTCACCGCTGAGGGATTTTATGTGAGTGTTGGAATTACCCGTACATAGGACAAAATAATCCGCAATAGAAGTAACATCCGTTACCTCAAGAACTTTAATGTCGTTTGCCTTGTGGTTGTCAAGAACTGTTGCTATTTTGAGTGCAAGCTCTTTTGATGTCATTTGTTTCACCTCTGAAAATGTATTAATAATACTATTATATACCAAAATTCTCAACTTATCAAGAGATATTTTATTGTAAATTATAGAAAAAATCAAAAAAATTTCTCAATAATATATGCAAAAAAGCAAAAATCTTACAATTTTTACACTTTCTCTTGATTTTTATGTGTTTTTAGGTTAAAATAAAATAAGCAGTACTATTTGATTGAAAGGATTGATTTTTAATGGATTTCAACCGTCTTGCCGATTTATTATTACCGGATATATCAAAAACCCCGGAAGATATTGAAAAAATGTACCCTCAGAGGACAGGCGAAGGAAAGGTAACCCGTTTTGCGCCCAGTCCTACAGGTTTTCTTCACATCGGAGGTCTTTTTGCCGCTCTTGTTTCCAAAAGAGTTGCCATGGAAAGCGGCGGCACCTTCTTCCTTCGTATTGAAGATACCGACAAAAAGCGTGAAATTGACGATGGCGTCAGCGAAATCATAAAAGGTCTGAACGCTTTTGGCGTAACTCCCGATGAAGGTGTTATGGGCTTTGAGCAGGAGCAGGGCAATTACGGTCCCTATGTTCAGAGCAAGCGCAAGGAAATATATCAGGTTTTCGCCAAGGACCTTATCCGCAGAGGCTATGCATACCCCTGCTTCTGTGACAGCGAATATATGGAATCCATAAAAAAACAGCAGGATGAACAGAAGCTCCGTACAGGCTATTACGGAAAATGGACCCGTTGCCGCGACCTTACTATAGAGCAGGTTCAGGAAAACCTTGAAAAAGGCATGAGCTATGTGCTCCGTCTCCGTTCACCCGGCAGCGAGGAAAACCGGATTTCTTTTGACGACGGTATAAAAGGCGTTATTGAAATGCCCGAAAACGATATGGATATGGTTGTGCTTAAAAGTGACGGTATACCCACCTATCACTTTGCTCACGCTGTAGATGACCACCTTATGGGTACTACCGATGTTGTCCGCGGTGACGAATGGATTTCCTCTGTTCCTACTCACCTTCAGCTTTTTGAACTGCTTGGTTTTAAAACTCCCAGATATTCTCACATTTCTCCCATTATGAAAGAGGAAAACGGCGGCAAAAGAAAGCTGAGCAAACGAAAAGACCCCGAAGCAGCCGTTACCTTCTACCACGAAGAGGGCTACACGGAAAATGCCGTTGTGGAATATCTTTTAACCCTGGCAAACTCCAACTATGAGGAATGGCGCAGAGATAACCCCGATGCCGATAATTCTGAATTTCCCTTCTCTCTTAACAAAATGAGCGTAAGCGGTGCACTTTTCGATTTACAGAAATTCAACGATGTTGCCAAAAACGATATTACACGATACTCCGCTGAAGAAATTTATGATTTTGTTACTGCCTGGGCACAGCAATACAATGCACCTCTGTATGAGAGATTAACCGCAGACCCGGACTACGCAAAAGCAATTTTCTCCATTGAACGCGGTGGCGAAAAGCCCAGAAAGGACATTGCAAAATGGAGCGATGTTGAGGATTATATTTCATATTTCTACACCTTTGAACCCACCTATGGGGATATGCCGGAAATAGAAAAATCAGACATTGCTGAGCTTCTTGAAGCTTATCTGGGCGTTTATGATGTGAAGGATGATAACGAGGCATGGTTCGGCAAACTCAAAGAGCTTGCACTTTCTATGGGCTATGCTAAAAACCCCAAGGAATACAAGAAAAACCCCGAGCAATACAAGGGTGCGGTAAGCGATTTTGCAACTGCAATCCGCGTTGCCGTAACAAACCGCAGAAACACTCCTGACCTGTGTGCAATTATGCAGGTATTGGGAGAGGCAGAATCAAAGGCAAGAATCGAAAAAGCTATAGAATGGAGCAAAAAATAATGATAGATTTAGGAACAAACTTTATTTATGATGCTATAGACAAAGACCTTGAAGAGGGTGTTTACGACAAGGTACAGACCCGTTTCCCGCCCGAGCCTAACGGTTACCTTCACATAGGCCACGCCAAGGCTATTTCCATTGACTTTGCAACAGCAGAAAAATATGGCGGCACCTGTAACCTCCGTCTTGATGACACCAACCCCACCAAGGAGGATACCGAGTATGTTGATGCCATTATGGAGGATATCAAATGGCTGGGTTTCCAGTGGGACAATGTGCTTTATGCTTCCGATTATTTTGATATAATCCACAAATGTGCAATTGAGCTTATTAAGCAGGGCAAGGCTTATGTCTGTGACCTGAATGCAGACGAAATCCGTGAATACCGAGGTACTCTTACAGAGCCCGGCAAAGAAAGCCCCTACAGAAACAGAAGCATTGAAGAAAACCTTGACCTGTTTGAGAGAATGACAGCAGGTGAATTTGAAGAGGGTGAAAAGGTTCTTCGTGCAAAGATTGATATGACAAGCCCCAACCTTAATATGCGTGACCCGGTTATTTACCGTATACTTAAGGCTCATCACCACAGAACCGGTGATAAATGGTGCGTTTACCCCATGTACGATTTTGCACATCCCATTTCGGAT
>JAZQCS010000051.1:0-26273 GCA_045546415.1 Clostridia bacterium
TGATGCCGGACCAACAAGAATTACACCGGGTTCAATCCAATGAACCTCCATTTCAAGTGCTTCCATTATGTCACGAAGAGGCACATAAATTCTGTTTTCAACCTCGGTTGCAGGCGACTGCAGAGTTATTTTTTCCTTTTCAACCTGCATTGTTCGGCTGTTGAGCGTTAAGGTAATTCTCTTGTTTGTGAGAATTCGCACCGTCTGTGTTTCCTCATTCCACTCAACTGTAGCGCCAAGCTGTTCTGCAATGAAACGAACCGGTACCATTGTTTTGTCGTTTATAATCATAGGTGCGGTAACGTCACTCTGGTCGTCAATATCCGTTCTTTTGCCGTACACATATGCCCAGTTGCGGTCAAGTGCCGTAACCATAAAGCGTCTTGTTAAAAACTCAATATGCTCTTCAGGGTCAACAGGCTCATCCACAGGCTTTTTGGAGGTTTCAAAATCCTCGGTATAGTGGTAAGCGTATCTGCCGATTGGTGCTGTATCACCGTAATTGTAAACATCCATAATGTAGCCGTCATGCTGCATATTGTCATACCACTTGAATTCAAAATCAAGCGAACCGTTTAAACCAAGCACACTTCTTGGTACGGAAATCATCATTTCGTTGCCCTGTACTTTATAATTCACATCAGCAACCTTTTCCCATTTCCAATGGCTTATAACATCTGTACCTGCCCATTTTTCAAGAGTTGCGGTGCTTTCGGTGGGGTTTACATTGTTAATGACAAAATCATAACCTTCCCAACCTGTTCTGTAGGTACGATCGGTATTAATAAGAAGTCTCATCCAGGCAGGGTCTGTGTAGGGAGTAAGGTTTTCTGCAGTTTTAACATAGAAATAAATATTTTCCTTATCTCTTGCCACCTTGGAAAGTATAATGTCGTTTCTGCCCGTGTCGTTATATACTTTGCCATTGTTGAATAAAATATCATCACGGGTTTCTGTACCGCCCTTAAGACCAATAAACTCAGGGCCTACATCTGTCCACTGTGCAAAATCACCGTTTATATCAATAGTTTTAGCTTCGGAGGCTTCGGGAGTAGGTCTTACACCCTTGAACAAACGGATATGCTTTGCAAGAAGGTAGTAATAAACGTCCTTCATATCCCCCGTTGTAGGTTCAATATCACGGCTGTATTCATCATTGTAGAGATCCGGGAAAGCTCCTTTGGTATTCTTCCACACTTCTGCATGAACGGCATCCCATTCATTCCAACCTGTTATAAACACAAACTCAGGGTTAAGCTCATAGGCTCTTGACCATTGCTCTTCAAAGTTATATCCGTAAAATTTTGACTTTTCATTAAGCTTTGAAAATCTGTCCTTATAGGTAAAGCTTCTGCCGTAAATGTCTTTACCGTTCATGGCATCAAGACCCTTGTCGCTGGTGTTCTGTGCAATACCTACCGCTACCGCTTCACAGCCATATTTTTCACTTTCACCGTAGGGATGCTGAGGATAAACCTCAAGCCACGGCCACTGGTTTTCACGAACTGCGCCTCCCCTGTATTCAGCCTGACCGGGACGGAAGGTAAAGAATTCTGAAATTTTTTCGTGTTCTTCATCAAGCTCCTCTGAGCCGGTGGAAATTGGCAGAAGGTCGGGATATCCCATAATTACAGGCTTGCCCTCCCAATAGAACCAGCAATCGCTGTAAAGTCCCTTGGAGTACATATTTTCATAAAGACGTTCAAGGTCGGTAACATTGTTATCATTAGGGCTGAAGGGCAATATGAAAGAAATATCCGGTGTTTCATATCCGTCCAAATGCATATCGTGAAGAACATCACAAAGCAGGAATGTACCGCCCAAATAGGTATTTGTACCGTTACTTGTATCGAAAAACAGCGCATCCACGCCTGTGCTTGACAAAAGCTCCATCTGCTTTCGCATTACCCAGGTGTCAAATCCGTGGTACAAACCGTAAATAGATTCGTTCCAGCCTCCGTGTCCTGCCCAACCCTTATAGAAATAGTCGTTTTTAATATCACTTTCCGGACCCGGATAGCTATTAATTACACGCTGATTTATACTTCTTGTTTTTGCAGTTCTGCTTGTTCTGTTGGCGTGCCATGTCCAGTAAAACATACCAATCTTTTTATCCGGGTTAAAATCCCCTGCCTCACGGTAATCGGGAAGCTTTCGTCCAAGCATATCGGTAGCTGTCCAGGTATCTGACCAGGTGCTTTTTATTTCAAAATCCTTTGTTGCCTCAAATTCAGCAAGACGTTTTGCCGTTTTTGAAGGCTCAGGTGTTTCCTCAGTAAAGGTAAGCTCCTGCATACGGAATCCGCCGTAACGCTGAACTACGTAAATATTATGTACACCTTTAATCTGTTCGGTAATTGGTGCGGGGACGTCCTCGTAAAAACTCAGTTGGCTTTCAATTTCCGCATCAAACTCACAAAGCACAGGACCGGTTATGGGGTTATCTGCAATAACCTGAACTCTTGTACTTTCAGTAAGTGCGTTGTATCCTGAAAGTATAGCACCTTTTGGAGATTTATCACCAAAATCCACCACATAACGGGCATAGCCCGGAACGTGCCTGACACTTGTGTCTGTTACCATAAGACTTTTTCCGCTTATACCCAAAGCACCAAGATTTCCGTCACTCATTCCCTGAGCTTCCTGATATTTTGTCAGGTCTATGGGAGAGTAAGCGTCAACCGCTTTTGTTTTGTCAAGTTCTGCCTCTTGAAATGTTTCTTCTGAGGTAAATGTCATCTGAAAAGCTTTTTTTTCGTTGGGAACACCGTTTTCAAACAAGGTATACTTGTTTTTATCACCATTGTCCTTAATCCACACGCCTACACGTTCCACAGGTTCATCCAGTACAACCAGAAAATCCCCTTTCACATTGGCATCCGAAAGATCCAGAGTGAGTCGTGCATTATCCTGATAGTCAATAAAACGCTGAGTTTTAAGAGGTTGCTGTTTAATGGTAGAATTATAGTCCCCCTTCCAAGCATATATTTTAAAGGTCATACTTCCGATGGAGTTTTCAAAACTCGGACACCGTACGGATATAGAACTTATTTTGTTCTCGGTTTTTATAAGCTGTGCCACCGGTGCACCTGCATTTACAAACAGAAAACCCAATCCGTCATCAAAGCAGATGTCCTGCTCTTTGGTTGTTGTAATGCTCATTCTTGCATCAATAAATGATGCTTCTGCTGTCATCCCCGAAAGACCCGTCAACATAAGCATCGCAACCATAAGACTCATTATTTTTTTCATATATCCCAGCTCCTTCCTTTTTACACCTATATAATACCAAATTAACCTTTAAAAGTCAACCCCTCCCCATAATTCTTACACATTCCAAAAAATTTTCCGTTTTTATATTAATATCCCTTTTTCCAAAGGGAAAAAGGGATATTATCTCTAGTTCATATTGTAAGCTTCAAGTATCTTTTCAATGCCGCCGTTCACATAAAGCTTAGCCATTTCTGATGCCGGACCAACAAGAATTACACCGGGTTCAATCCAATGAACCTCCATTTCAAGTGCTTCCATTATGTCACGAAGAGGCACATAAATTCTGTTTTCAACCTCGGTTGCAGGCGACTGAAGTGTTCTCTTCTCCTTTTCAACCTGCATTGTTCGGCTGTTGAGCGTTAAGGTAATTCTCTTTTTGGCAAGAATTCTTACACTCTGAGTTTCTTCCTTCCATTCAACGGTTGCACCAAGCTGTTCTGCAATGAAACGAACAGGCACCATGGTTTTATCGTTTATAATCATAGGCGCTGTAACATCACTCTGGTCGTCAATATCCGTTCTTTTGCCGTACACATATGCCCAGTTCCGGTCAAGTGCCGTAACCATAAAGCGTCTTGTTAAAAACTCAATATGCTCCTCCGGGTCAACAGGCTCATCCACAGGCTTTTTGGAGGTTTCAAAATCCTCGGTATAATGGTAAGCGTATCTGCCGATGGGTGCTGTATCACCATAGTTGTACACATCCATAATGTAGCCGTCGTGCTGCATATTATCATACCACTTGAATTCAAAATCAAGCGAACCGTTTAAACCAAGCGCACTTCGTGGCACGGAAATCATCATTTCATTGCCCTGTAGCCTGTAATTAACATCCGCAACCTTTTCCCACTTCCAATGAGTAATTACATCCGTTCCTGCCCACTTTTCAAGGGTAGCAGTTTTTTCGGTGGGATTCACATTGTTTATAACAAAATCGTAGCCCTCCCAACCTGTTCTGTAGGTACGGTCGGTATTAATAAGCAACCTCATCCATGCAGGGTCCGTATAGGGAGTGAGCTCCTCGGCAGTCTTTACATAGAAATAGATATTGTCGCTATCTCTTGCTACCTTGGAAAGTACAATGTCGTTTCTGCCGGTGTCATTATAAACCTTGCCGTTATTGAAAAGAATATCATCACGGGTTTCGGTACCGCCCTTAAGACCGATAAATTCAGGTCCTACATCTGACCATTGAGCGAAATCTCCATCAATAGCAATTGTTTTTTCCGCACTTGCCTCAGGTGTGGGTCTCACACCCTTAAACATACGGATATGCTTTGCAAGAAGATAGTAATAAACATCCTTCATATCGCCTGTTGTAGGCTCAATGTCACGGCTGTATTCATCGCTGTACTGGTCGGGGTATGCACCAAGTGTGCCCTGTCCCCATTTTTCCTGATGTCCTGCTGTCCATTCGTTCCATCCGGTTACGAAAACATATTCTGCATCAAGCTCATGAGCTCTTGACCATTGTTCTGTGAAATTGTAGCCGTAGAACTTTGATTTATCCGAAAGCTTGGAAAATCTGTCCTTATAGGTAAAGCTTCTGCCGTAAATATCCTTGCCGTTCATGGCGTCAAGACCGTTGTCATTACCGTTCATTGCAATACCTACAGACACACATTCGCAGCCATACTTTTCACTTTCGCCATATGGATGCTGAGGGTAAACCTCAAGCCAGGGCCACTGATCCTCGTGGTACTGTCCCTTACGGTAATCGGGCTGACCCGGACGGAAGGTGAAGAAATCAAGAATTTCCTTATGCTGTGCATCTACCTCCTCCGAGCCTGTGGAATAAACAAGGTTGTCCGGATATCCCATTACAACAGGTTTGCCTCTCCAATAGAACCAACAGTCGCTGTACAGACCCTTGGAATAAATGTTCTCGTAAATTCTCTCAAGGTCCACTACATTGTTGTTCATATCAAAAAACGGCAACATAAACGCAAAATCCGGGGTTTCAATACCTTCCAGATGCATTTTGTGAAGCTCTTTGCAAAGCAGAAGGGCTCCGCCCGTATAGGTGTTTGTTCCGTTTGTTGCATCACAGAACATAGCATCAACGCCTGCCGCAGAAAGCAGCTCCATCTGTTTACGCATTACCCATGTATCAAAACCGTGGTACAAGCCGTAAATAGATTCGTTCCATACACCTGTCTGATTCCAGCCGCTGTAGTAATAATCATTTTTGATGTCACTTTCAGGTCCGGGATAGCTGTTGATAACCCGCTGGTTTATACCTCTTGAAAGGGAGGTTCGTGAACCTCTGTTTGAATGCCATGTCCAGAAGAAAATACCCACTTTTTTATCGGGATTAAACTCCCCTGCCTCGCGGTAATCAGGAAGCTTTCGTCCAAGCATATCGGTAGCAGTCCAGGTATCCGACCAGGTACTTTTTATTTCAAAATCCTTTGTTGCCTCAAAATCCGCAAGACGCTGTGCGGTCTTTGAAAGCGGCGGTGTTTCCTTTGTAAAGGTAAGCTCTGCAAGATGCAGACCGTTATGACGCTGAACAACATAAATGTTATGTATGCCTGTAATTTTTTCGTTAATAGGTGCAGGAATCACCTCGGCAAAGCTGAGTTTACCTTCAATTTCCGCATCAAATTCGCAAAGAATTGTACCGGTTATGGGATTGTCTGCAATAATCTGCACTCTTGAGGATTCAGTAAGAGTATTATAAACCTCAAGTGTTGCACCTTTTGGTGATTCGCTGCCGAAATCCACAACATAACGGGCATAGCCGGGAGCGTTTGCTTCTGTTGCCATAACTCCTGTTTTTTGCATGGTGGCTTCGTTTATGTGGGTTTCTTTCATCTGGTAAACCTGCTCAAACTTTGAAAGGTTTATTGGAGAATATGCATCAAATGCCTTTGAAACATCCGGTTCCTCCGCCACAAACCTTGCTACCGCAGAATAGGACATCCAGAAAGCCTTGTTTGGAACCTGAACCCCATTTTCAAACATAACATAGCTTTCTTTTTCAACACAATCCATTGCCCAGACGCCTACCCTTTCCTCAGGGTTTGTAAGAACAAGCAGAAAATCCCCTTGAAGACCGATATCTGTCAAATCCATTTTAAGGTAAGCACCGTCATTAAAATCCACAAACTCCTGGGTTTTTAACGGCTTTTGCTTAACTGTTGAAGCATAGTCACCCATCCACTTAAAAATTTTAAGGGTAAGCTTGCCTATGGCATTACTGTAACTGGGACATCTGACTGTAACGGAATTTATTTTATCTTCAGTCTTTACAAGCTGTGCCATATCACATTCTTCCGTCACCTGAAAAGCGGTCTGTCCGGAGTCATAAAAAAGCTCCTTTTCTTTAGTTGTGTTAAGATTCATTCTTGCATCAATAAAGGATGCACTTGCAGAGATACCTCCTGCCATCATCATAAAGGAAAGAAATATAGATAAAATCTTTTTCACACAAAAACCTCCTTTTCATTATTATTTTCATTCTATCATATTTTTTTTAACCTGTCAATTAATATAAAAGACTTTTCTTTATAAATTTCGGACATTAAATATAAAAAACGGGAATCGTTTTTCCTTAAAACAATTCCCGTTTCATTTTAATTTATATCCGAACCACGCCTTAAACTTTATAATTCCGACGTATTTCGGCTTTCATCTTTGCAAAGCGTCACTTATGCGAGGATTTTAACGAAGTAGCGACGAAAAAGAGAAGGTAAAAAACGAGGTTCAAACAGCTTCTAATCCGTAAAAATCCATTATTCTTTCAAGACCGCCATTTACATAAAGCATACCCACGGGAGTATCGGGACCGATACATATTATGCCCGGTTCAATCCAATGGCATCCCATACCAAGTGCCTCTACAATATCACGAAGAGGTACGTAAATTCTGTTTTCAACCTCGGTTGCGGGAGATTGAAGGGTTGTGGAGGCTTTTTCCACCTTCATAACGTTACTGTTAAGGGTAAGAGTTATTCTCTTTTCTGCAAGAATACGAACAGTTTTTGTAGCATCGTCCCACTCAACAGTAGCACCAAGCTGTTCTGCAAGGAAACGTACAGGCACCATGGTTTTGTCATTGATAATCATAGGTGAGGTTACATCGCTCTGGTCGTCAATTTTAACCTGCTTTCCGTAAGCAAACGCCTTGTTGCGGTCAAGAGCCATAACAAGCATCCTGCGTGTAAGATGCTCTATAGAGTTTGAAATATCCACATTTTCGTCCTGAACTTTTTTTGCATTTTCGGTATAGTGGTATGCAAATCTGCCCACGGGCGCACTGTCACCGCTTGTGTAGGTATCAAGAATGTAGCCCTCCTGCTGCATATTGTCAATCCACTTAAACTCAATATCAACCTGACCTTCCACACCAAGCACATTTCTGGGAACGGCAATCATCATTTCATTGCCCTGCACCTTGTAGCTTACATCGGCAGCTTTTTCCCAGCGCCAATGATTTGCATTGTCTGTACCTGCCCATTTTTCTATAACAGCTGTACTTTCGGTGGGGTTTACATTGTTAATAACAAAATCATAACCTTCCCAACCTGTTTTATAGGTACGGTCGGTATTAATAAGAAGTCTCATCCAGGCGGGGTCTGTATAAGGAGTAAGTTCATAGGCAGTCTTTACATAGAAGTAAAGATTTTCATTGTCACGCGCCACTTTTGAAAGAACAATGTCGTTTCTGCCGGTGTTGTTTGTAACTGTTCCTACATTAAAAGCCTTTGCATTGCGAGGCTCAGTACCGCCTTTAAACCCTGCAAATTCGGGACCTACATCCACCCACTGAGAGAAACCGCCGTTTATATCAATGGTTTTGGGCTCGGATGCTGTGGGAGTGGGTCTTACGCCCTTGAACTTGCGGATATAGTCAACTGTCTGGTAGTAGTAAACATCCTTAAGTTCGCCCTTTGTCGGTTCAATATCACGGCTGTATTCATCATTATAAGCATCGTAAAATATACCGCTTTGGTTTACAACCTTCCACTCGTTCCATCCGGTAATAAACACAAATTCGGGGTTAAGCTCAAAGGCTCTTTCCCATTGCTCTGCAAAGTTGTAACCATAATATTTTGATGTTTCCGAAAGCTTTGTATGTGCGTATTTGTATGTATAACTTCTGCCGTAAATACCCTCGCCGTTCATGGGAGTTGACCCGGGCTCCTCGGAATTTGTATTTTGAGCAATACCTACCGCAACTGCCTCACAGCCATATTTATCACTCTTTCCGTAAGGGTTCTGAGGATACACCTCAAGCCAGGGCCAGTCGTTTTCACGTCTGGAGCCCGTACGGTATGCAGGCTGACCGGGACGGAAGGTAAAGAACTCTGCAATTTCCTTATGCTGAGCATCTGCATCCGGGTTGCCGGTAGGATTTGCAAGATTATCGGGATATGCCATAATAATGGGCTTACCTTCCCAATAATACCAGCAATCGCTGTAAAGACCCTTGGAATAAATGTTTTCATAAACCTTTTCAAGGTCAATAAGGTTAAACTGTTTGTCGTGGAAGGGAAGCATAAGCGCAAATTTAGGCACATCTGTTCCCTCAAGGTGCATTTGATGCATAACCTCCGCAACATTCAAAACACCTGCGTTAAAAGTGTTTGTACCGTTGGTACTGTCAAAGAAAAGGCTGTCCACTCCTGCTGCCTGCAAAAGTTCAAGCTGTTTTCTTATAACCCATTTATCTCCGTTTGAATATATGCCGTAAACGGATTCGTTCCATACGTTTTCAACATTCCAGCCCTTGAAACTTCCGTTGTTTTTAATTTCGGATTCATCACCGGGATAGCTGTTGATAGCCTGCTGAATTACACTTCGTCTGTTATCTCCGTAGTTATGCCATGTCCAGTAAAACATACCAACCTGCTTGTCGGGATTAAATTCTCCCACCTCGTTATAACCGGCAAGTTTTCTGCCAAGCATATCGGTTGCTGTCCAGGTATCTGCGTAGTTATCTTTAAGTTCAAAATCCTTTGTTGCTTCAAAAGCGGCAATTCTCTGTTCTTCCTCGGAAGGAGCAAGTTCATCTTTACTGAAGGTAAGTGTTACGGGATAAAGCCCGGAATACCTTGTTACAAAATAAATTATATGTTTACCGGTTATTTCTTCGGTTATTTTGGCATTAAGTGTTTCCCATGTGAGGGCGTCCCTTCTGTTGGTATCGAACTCACAAATTATTTTGCCTGTTTTTAAATCGTCGGCAATAATCTGCACCTTGCCGGTATCCTCCACCTGATTGTATACGTAAATACTTGCACCCTTGGGGGAAGTGTCGCCAAAATCCACAAGGTATGCTGCATATGCACCATAGTCGCCTGCAGTATTGTTTACACCACTCATACCATTGCTTCCGTGTGTACGCACCTCCATGTTGTGCATATCCACATACTTTGTAAGGTCAATGGTTTCATAAGCATCTAAAACAGGATCTTTAATCTGTTCCGTGGTAATTAGCTTCTTCTCGGTCATTACTCTTATGCCGATTGCTCTGCCCGACTCTTCAACACCATCCATAAAAAACTTGTGCTCAGGACTTTTTGCCTCATAGGTGAAAACGCCCACTCGGTCGGTAGGCTGATCTGCCACAAGAAGCATTTCGTCATGAATTGTTTTTCCTTCAAAGTTCATTTCAAGCCAGCTGCAGTCTGCAAAATCCACAAATGTCTTTTTATAAACAGGCTGTGTTCTGACAGTTGCATCGTAGGAGCCTGCCCACTTATAGGCAGAAAGTGTAAGGTTGCCCACATTGTCGGCATAGCTTACAGCCTCAACAGCTACACCCATAATATCCATACCCGTTTTAAGGTGCTGTGCCACAACAATACCCTTTGAGCTTTCCACATCACGGGAGTTTGCATTTGTATAAAAGTCGTGCCAGGTTCCCACCTCCACACCGATTCGTGCATCTATGGGGTTATATGCCGCCACCGATACACAGCCAAAGGCAAGACACATAACAAGTATCATAAGTAAAATTTTTTTCATAATATCCCCTCCGAATACTTTATACCAAAATTATAGCATAGTTCTCATTGATTGTAAATGATATTTATTTGCAAATATAGTTGACTTATATTGATATTTGTGATATACTTTTCAATTAAGGGGTGATATATTTTGACCAATCGCAATGATTATTACAGAGAGACCATCCACGAAAAATTTCATATACTTATGAGCGAAAACAATAATAACCCCCGTCGGAATGTTGTTTTCAACTACCATCCGTCGGGAGATATTCACGCCTACCACAACCATCGTTTTTGCGAAATAAACGTGGTTTTAGAAGGTTGTGCCCAAAACAACGTAAGCGGTGACAAAATTCCAATGAACAAGGGTGATGCCATTCTGCTTCATCCCGATGCTTTCCATCAGCTTTATTGCCCTGAGGATTCCCGGGTTGTAAACTTTCTTGTATACCCCGAATTTCTCATTTCCGCTTTAGGCTCTGCAAATCCCGACTCGCCCCTGGGCAAATTTATTGCATGTTGCAACAACGATGACTATCACCACTATGTCTTCTTCAAAGGCGGAAGCGACGACACCACCTGTTTTACTCAACTTATGAGCAAAATAAAGGATAACATCGACACCCTTTCAACCGACCTTTTTGAGGAGGAAGGCTTGTTTTTGCTTATGTGCGCTTTTCTCACCCAAAAGAAAGAGGAAGTCTTGCTTTCAAGTCGCAAAGGCGGTAATACTGAGCATTCACACAATGCACTTATGAACTACACTTTTGCCAATTTCAACACAGTTACCCTTGATATTCTTGCAGAAAAATTCAACTATTCACGGTCCCACATCTGCCGTATTTTTAAGCATCACACCGGCAAAACCTTTACGGATTTTTTAAACACTCTAAAGCTCTCAAAGGCAACCGAGCTGTTGGTTTATTACAACTACAGCGTTCAGGAAATTGCGGCAAAAACAGGGTTTCAAAGCATTGAGCATTTCCATCGTCTTTTCAAAAAAAGGTTTGGAATGTCCCCTCTTCAATATCGCAAAACACACAAAAAGAAGCAGAACTGAGTTCTGCTTCTTTTTTGGTTATTTCTTTTCAGTTTTGCTCTTTGTGGTTTTTTTCTTTCCGGGTGTTTTCTTTACAGCTTTTTTCTCAGGCATTGCATCAAAAAACATTTTTACAACCTCTGCGTTCCCGGTAACCTGAAGCTTTCCGTTTTCCATAAGCTTTTCTGCTTTTGACCTTCCTGCAACAAGATTTGTAAGAGAAAGCTTTGTAAGGGTTATTGCCGCTGTGTTATCCACATAGTCAAAGGGTTCAACACCCAGCATCCCACCAAAATAGCTGATGTAGAAAATGCCGTGGCAATCCGGGTCTGTCATAGTTACCTGAATTGCAAAATCTCCTTCAAGCTTTTCACAATTTACCTTTTCAATTTCCGGTCTGAGTTTAGTGAACGCTGTTACATAATCCATTTTGCCATCTCCTTTTTTATATTTTACTGAATATATTTAAAAATTATACCGCGCGCCATTTTTTTGCTTTAAGACCGGCTTTTATGTTTTCCTCGTTTCCCGGTCTGTAGGTGTTCCGTACCATACGGGTCAGACGGTAGGTTTCTATGGGCCTCATACGAAGGGTCGAAACGAAATCACCGTGTTTTGAGCAGTTATACATAAACGCATAGCTGGAATCACTTTTACGGTATCTCTTTTTCAGGGCGGCTTTTCGTTTACATTCGGGACATTCTACCCTTTCGTCACACGCCATTTTAAATCCTTTTAAAAGGTTAAGACTGTCCAGAACCTGCACCTTACAGATATATTCCCCGGTAGGTTCACGGTTCTGCTGTAAAATAATTTTTTCAATAAGCACATCCTTATAGTGTTTAATACATTTAAACGGCTTCATTTCTCCGCACACGAGAGCGGTATACCATGCATCGTTATAAGCATCGTGTCTTTTTTCGTTTTCAACCTCAATTGCGTAATATTCTAACGCAAAATCCAGAGAAAACTGCCTGCCTTTTTTCTGGGTAAGATAATCAAAAATAATCTGCAAATCAAAATTGTTTTCGGGTATCCAGGTACAGGGTCTGTCGAAAAAAACCAGATTATCATGCAGCACCTTCACATCGTCACTACCCCAGGTCAGAAAACAAAAATCCTTACCGCACCATTTGCTGAACATATCCATCGCCTCATCAAAGGGTCTGCCAAGCCTTGCGGCTTCCGTGCTGATTTTTGTTATGCTTTCTATGCGTTTGGCAATTTTTCTGTATGCAGTAGGTCTCACATCTATTTTCAGAGTATCTGTAATTTTAAAATCTCTGTTAAGCTTTACTGCACCAATTTGTATAATTTCCCCGTGAAGCTCAATTCCGTTACGGGTTTTCATTGCCGCGGCACACGGAGGCTGATTCCATTCCATGTCAAAAACTATATAATTCGTTGGACTCACCCTCCATCTCAAAATTTAAAAAAGCTCTGTTTTAATGCTTACGCTGTCAATTCCTTTTACCTTAAATGCTTTATACACACCGTTGCGGTTTTCAAAGGTTCTGTCAAATTCTTCAGCAATCCGGGATGCTGTGTAAACACATTTATGGCCTTTATATTCTACTTCAACCTTGTTTTCCGTTACATTTATGTCGGTATATTGCTTACCGTCAAAGTAAAATGCCGGGAACATAATTTCCACTTCACCGTTACCTTCTACGGTAAATTCAACTCCTGTTTCTGAAACAGTACATTCTGTTGTGAACAGGTAATTACCTTCTTTCCGGCAATCAAATGTAACCTTGACATAATCCTCTGCTACTGTTTCATTTTTAAGCACATATTCCACATCGTAGCTGCTTCCGTAAACTCCGTCCTTACCTCCGCAAATTGCAAAAGGCATTGGGTTTTCTTTGCCGATTTTATACAAGGGCTTCTCAGCAAAGGGAACAGCAAGACACAACTGCCCGGGCACACCCTTTTTATGGATTCTTCCAAGACCGTTTCCGTCATAATGAGGGTCAGCCTTTGTATCAAATTCAGCAAAATAGTCCTCAAAACGGCAGAACACCTTATGAAAATGCTCCGAGGTTTTACATATATAAACTTTATCAGAGGGCTCAACCGGGGCAATATCCTCCGCCATGACATAAGCAAGATAAAGCCAGGAGGCGGTTGTTACCATATATTTATCAAAATAAGCATAATCCTCACAGCCGTACATACTGTCTGTGGGATAATAATTTTTTATGTGAGTTATTTTTTCCTCATTCAGCCACGGAATTATTGCCTCAATTGCTTTTTCAGCAGCAAATTTGAACTCACCGGCTTTTTTCATGTCACCTTTTTCTTTATACCAATGAGCGTAAAATTCACATAACGCAGCATAAAAAGCTTCGTTATGCAAAAACTGATTACTTCTTCCTCCAAAGGGAATTTCACCGGTAGTTGACTGCATTTTAATTGTAATATCGGCAGATTTCCCGAAATGCTTTTCAAGTTCTTTTCTGCTGTCTCCATCTAAACCGAAAAAAAACGCTGCCGCAAGCTGAAGACGGGTTACAAAATCATAAACCATAGGCTCGTTTGGGTCACGGTACATACCGTTCTCATCAAAGCTGAAAAGCTGAGACTGTACCTGATTTTCAATAAAAAAGTTTTCAGCCGCAAGCCCTGCATATTTCCGAAGCTGTTCACTTGCGCCGGCAAATGCCGCCCAGTTGGGGATTGCTCTTGGCGGATATGGCGCAATCACATCATATGTTTTCTGGCAAACAAGTTTTGAAAGCTTTTCTCTCCACTCTGCAACCTTGCTTTTTTCAATTACATCGGATTTTTCAAGTTCAAGCAAACAAAAAACCATTTCCTTAACCGAAAAGTCGTTTCCAACACCGTTGCGTTTTGTATGGGCAACAGGAATTTCATCACAGCAAAGGTCCATCATTTCAATAAAATCCGCTTTAAGTTCAAGCCTTTTACCATGACAGATAAGAATTCCTAAATTTGCGGTAAGTCTGGGAAAACCGTGTTCAGTAAGCCCTTCCTCACGGACAGTCTGTGTATACCTGCGTATGTGCTCCGTAGTGTATGCATCATATACCCTGTCCATAAGGTTAATGTAATTTGCCATTTTATACAACTCCTTTGAATTTCTCCCCGAACTTAAACAGCGGGATTTTGCCAACTTCTTTCACTCTATAATTGTAGCATATTTTTTTCTTTTTTGCAATAGCAATTAAAATTTTTATACTTTTTTTCCTCTTGATATTTTGTATGATATATGTTATAATTAAGAAAGAATCGTTGAAAGGATTGAGCTATATGAAAAAAAAAGTTGCTACTTTACTTCTTTCGGCAACTTTATTATTACAAATTCCCGTTTTTGCCAACCATACAGTTACGGTAAATGGTGAGCCGATTTCATCCGACAGTGTTATGATAAACGACCGTATTTATGTTCCCCTTCGTGCCGTTAGCGAATCTATGGGAGCTCAGGTTTCCTGGGATGACAGTACACAAACTGCGTCAATTGAATTTGACGAAGATATGCAAACTCACAAAATGATAGAACAGGCAAGTAAATCTGTAGTTGCCATTGTAGGTAATTACAAACCGGAGTATATGTCCCAGCAAGCCCTGAGTTACAATGAGTCATATGCACACGGCACAGGTGTTATTATTAAAAACAACGGTCTCATACTTACCAATGCCCATGTTGTTGAAAATATCGAGAACATCACTGTTATTTTCGGTAACGGTGAATGTTACCCGGCAACTCTCCAATGCATGGATAAAACCTCCGACCTTGCTACTGTAAAAATAAACAAGCTTGGTCTCACCCCAATAAAATTTGCTGCAAAGGACGACATAAAGGTTGGTATCTCGGTGGTAGCAATCGGTGCTCCCCTTTCTCTTAGTATGATAAACTCCGCCTCTAAGGGAATTATCAGCGGTAAAAATGTTTCGCTCAGCGGAAGTGCCTACTATTTTACACAGTCGGATGTTGCAATAAACGGTGGTAATTCAGGCGGACCTCTTCTTAATATGAAGGGTGAGCTCGTAGGTATAAACTCTGTTAAGTTTGCAGGAATCGGCATTGAAGGAATGTCTTTTTCAATCCCTGTGGATACTGTAACCTATGTGTTGAATCAGTTTGAAACCAACAAGCGTGTTATTATGCCCACCATTCCGGCAACTGTTACGGAATCATGGGAGGCACGGCTTGGTGTCCCCACCACAAAGGGTCTTACAGTAAAAACCTCCTCGGTTTCCCAGTTGACCTCCGGAGATGTTATTATTGCGGTAAACGGAGTTGAGGTTCATACCATTGCCGATTGTAACGAAGCTTTGAAAAACACCTATTCGGGCGGCAATATTTCCCTGACCTTTACACGCAATGCAACCCTTTTTACCATAGATGTTGCACCCGTGTTAAAATAAAAAAATAATAAAACGAAAAGGAAAGAAAAAATGAAAAAAATAGTATCTTTAATTCTCACAGCCATACTTCTTACAACCTCATTCCAGGTTTTTGCTTCAGAGATTCCCGAAACAGTCGAAATTTCCTTTAAAGTAGGTGATTCCGTTCTCTCCATAAACGGGCAGCTTGTGGAAGTAAAAGCCCCGTGTGTAGTAGGAGAAGGTACAACTCTTGTACCTTTACGCGTTATCACCGAAGCTTTCGGATGCAAGGTCGACTGGGATGATGCTACACAGGGAATTACAATTACATATCCCGATGTAACAATCAAAATGCAAATCGGAAACATCAACGTAACTGTAAATGACCATACCGAAACGCTTCTTGCCGCACCGGTGCTTGATGTTGACACAACAATGGTTCCTTTAAGATTCATTTCCGAAACCTTCGGAGCTGATGTTGGTTACGATGATGCAACCGGTCAAATTACAGTTACAAAAACAACTACCGCCGAAGGCTCCACAATTACAGGTATAACTGACAAATCCCGTATAGGAGACAGTTACTACGGCTGGTCGATGGACACACCCACATTCAGTATGACAGACAGAGATTTTGATGGCAGTTATACCGATTTTTCGAACGACGAAATGTTCTTAACGGTTTTTGCATATCCGCTGGACGCAGAAGTAACCTTTGATTCCTACTTTGCCGATATAAAATCATCATATGAAGGTTACACACTCACCAGAGCAGATAAGCTTACCGACGAGTTTGGAAATCGTTATATGTATTTCAGCGGAAAAGATAAAGAACATTCTATCGATATTGTAAGCTACTTTACAAAAAAATACAACTTTGAACTTGCTCTTACAATTGATTTGACTTCCGAAAAGACAGCTGAATACCGCACACTTATTGATAGCTTCAAATGTACCTACGGTGATGCTTCCGCCACTTATGACCTTTCCAATGTTGCATCTGACGGAACAAGAACCTACACAAATAAAGAGTATAATTATTCTTTAAGCCTTCCTGCAACCTGGGATGATGACAACGACTGTCCCGGAAACGAAATGTATTTTTCCAACGCTATGCCCGACAACGAGTTCTTCTCAACAATAACCATGAACATCTATTCAAAAAATGCCGAATTAACCGCAGAAACCCTGGCAAAATCCGACTATGCACACAATACCGCCTTTTTGAATACCAAAGTCACTACAGTAAGCGAGGTCCAGGAATATGCCGTAAACAGTACAATTAACGGATACGCTTATAGTATTAAAACAAAAAGCGAACTTACCCGAGGCACTTCCTTTACCGATATTTTCTTTGAATACAGCGATTATGTTTACAACATCTCCTTTACTCTTGATGAGGATGAAAAAGAAAGTATTATAAAAACCGTACTTGATAGCCTTAAGGTTGAGAAAATTGATTTTGATACTGTCGGAATAATGCTTCGCAATGACCCCGAAACCGATATTACTGTTCCCGTAAAAGTCGGCTCCGGAACCTTCAACCTTAACGGTTCATGGGAGGTTGTTGATTCTGACGCCAATGTTACGATTCTTATGCATAGAAATACAGGAAGCATCCTTACTATCGGCGTTACTCAGGATATTGATACAAGCGGCACCACCGAAGCCAACTATCTTAAAAAAGCTTTTGATGCTTCGGTTGAAAGTATATCCGCAAAGCGTTACATAGAAATTGTCGAAAAAACAAAAAGCTTCACCTCGAATAAGTTTAAGTTCTTTACCGCAACCTATCTGTCTACCGAATCGGAAAACTCTGCAATTTATTCAATTGTATGCTCCGGAATTGTAAAAGGCGATCTTTATGCAGTATCGCTTACCTGCGGAGAAAAATACTATTCAAATGCTATTCGCGAGGAACTTATGACTGTCATAAACTCCCTTTCGGTAAAATAATTGTTTGCAATTTAAAACAGGGTTGAATGTTCAACCCTGTTTTTTATAAAACTAAAACCCCTCGGTTTACACCGAGGGGTTCTTTTTGACAAAGTTTTAAGTTTTAAATTACTTAATTTCAACCTTTGCGACAGCTTCTTCAAGCTTTGTCTTGATTTCTTCAGCTTCTTCCTTAGATACGCCTTCCTTAATTGTCTTAGGAGCGCCATCAACAAGGTCCTTAGCTTCTTTAAGACCAAGACCTGCGATATCCTTAACAACCTTAACAACGCCAAGCTTGCTTGCGCCTGCATCAGCAAGGATAACATCAAATTCTGTCTTTTCTTCAGCTGCGCCACCTGCTGCGCCGCCTGCTGCAGCTACAGCTACGGGAGCTGCTGCGCTTACGCCAAATTCTTCTTCGATTGTCTTAACAAGTTCGTTAAGTTCAAGCATTGTCATACCTTTTATGGTATCAATAATTGTCTGAATATTTTCACTCATTTTATTTTTCCTCCAATTTTATAATATTTTTTTGTTTTTAATTATTCAGCTGCAGGAGCTTCCTCAGCGGGAGCCTCTTCAGCAGGTGCAGCTTCTGCTGCGGGAGCTTCTTCAGCAGGTGCTGCTTCCTCTACGGGAGCTGCTTCCTCTGCTGCAGGAGCTTCTTCAACTGCGGGTGCAGTTTCTTCTGCTACGGGAGCATCACCTTCCTCAGCCTTCTTGTCAGCTAATGCTTTAATAGCAAATGCGAAAGAAGTAAGGGGTGAATTGATGCAGTAAAGTACCTGAGTAAGAAGAACTTCTCTTGAGGGAATAGCAGCAAGTGCTTTAACCTCATCAGCGGAAATTACCTTACCGTCAGCGAAACCGGCCTTAACTGTAAGACCAAGAGCTTCGTTAGCCTTCATAAACTCGGAGAATACTTTTGCGGGAGCAACAGCGTCTGTTTCGGATGTTGCAAGAGCAGTAGTACCTTCAAGAACAGCTGCAAGATCTGCATAAGCAGTGTCGTTTACAGCAAGCTTAAGAAGTGTGTTCTTTACTACGTCATATTTAACGTCAGCTTCTCTGAAGTTCTTACGAAGAGCTGTATCCTGTTCAACGTTGATACCCTTGTAATCGACAAGGACACCGGCAACGCTGGCATCAAGTCTTGCTTTAAGACCTTCAACGATAGCTTTTTTGCTTTCTAAAACCTTTGCGCTTGGCATAACTTTGTCACCTCCATTAAGTCCCATAAGAAAAAGGAACATTTTGACAGTCCGCAAGACAGCAAAGTGTTCCTTTAAAAATAAACAAAGTTTAAATTTATAACACTCCTCGGTGGGATTTATACAGCTCGGATACGACCATTGCACATAGCCTGGCGAGTTCCGAGATATTACCTACTGTCTACGGAAATATTTTACTGAGTTATTATAACATAAAAATCAAGCTTTGTCAAGCCCTGATTAATAATTTATTAATCAACAGCTTTTGCAGGGTTGATTTTTATACCAGGGCCCATGGTAGTTGCGATTGCAACGCTTCTCATGTACTGACCCTTAGCAGTAGCAGGCTTTGCCTTAGCGATAGCATCAATAAGTGCCTTATAGTTATCCATTAACTTTTCAGCACCGAAGGAAGCTTTACCGATGGGGCAGTGGATAATATTTGTTTTATCCAGTCTGTACTCAATTTTACCGGCTTTAATATCATTAATAGCCTTTGTTACATCCATAGTAACTGTGCCTGCCTTGGGGTTGGGCATAAGACCTTTGGGACCAAGTACCTTACCAAGACGACCAACAACACCCATCATATCGGGAGTTGCTACTACGATGTCATATTCGAACCAGTTTTCGTTCTGGATTTTGGGAATAAGCTCTTCAGCACCTACAAAATCTGCACCTGCTGCTTCAGCTTCTTTTGCCTTGTCACCCTTAGCGAAAACAAGAACTCTAACAGTTTTACCTGTACCGTGAGGCAGTACAACTGCACCTCGAACCTGCTGGTCTGCGTGACGAGAGTCAACACCCAGCTTAACGTGAAGTTCAACAGTTTCGTCAAACTTAGCCTTTGCAAAACCACATGCAAGCTCAAGAGCTTCCTTGGGATCGTAAAGGTTAGCTTTGTCGTAAGCTTTCACGCTGTCAACATACTTTTTACCTTTTTTCAACTTTTTTACCTCCTTGTGGTTACACGGAGCCTTTCTCATATGAAGGCTTCTCCCACATTTTTAAATTAATCCTCTACTACGATACCCATGCTTCTTGCAGTACCAGCTACCATGCTCATAGCAGCTTCGATGCTTGCAGCGTTAAGGTCGGGCATCTTCATTTCAGCAATCTGCTTTACAGCATCCTTGCCAATTGTAGCAACCTTAGTTTTATTGGGCACTCCGGAAGCCTTATCTATTTTACAAGCTTTCTTAAGTAAAACAGGTGTAGGGGGAGTTTTTGTAATAAAACTGAAGGATCTGTCTGCGTAAACAGTAATTACTACAGGGATAATGTAGCCTGCATCCTTAGCAGTTCTTTCGTTGAATTCCTTTGTAAACTGAGCGATGTTTAAGCCGTGCTGACCAAGAGCGGGACCTACAGGGGGAGCGGGTGTTGCTTTACCTGCGGGAATCTGAAGCTTAACCATTCCAACAACTTTCTGAGCCATTTGTTGCACCTCCTTTTAAAACAATGTGGTAATGTGCGGATGCCATAAAAAATAATTTGCATCCTCCCACTAAAACTCCGTTTAACGCAATACGGAATATATAACAATTTCCAAAACGGAAAGAGTTATCAATCCAGGGGCTCGACCTGACCAATTTCCAGGTCTACCTCGGTTTCTCTGCCCATGAACAAGTCAACCATCATTTTAACCTTGTTCTGCTCGACAGAAAGTTCAATTACTTTTCCTGTGTGTCCTGCAAGAGGACCTTCAAGAATTTTAACGGTATCGCCAACTTCAAAATCGGCCTCTTCCTTTTCGAACCTCATATTTTTAAGTTCGTCCTCGGTAAGGGGAACCGGCTTTGATTCAGGACCCACAAAGCCTGTAACTCCGCGGATTCCTCTTATTGCATGCCATGTATCGTCACTCATTACCATTTTAATAAACACATAGCTGGGGAAGATTTTAACCTTTGCTGCGCCTTCGGGCTTGTCGGGGTCATCCTCCTCGGGAACGCGTGTATCAATGATAACATCCTGAAGATTTCTGTTTTCAATAAGCTTCCAAATGTTGGCCTCTACCTTTTTTTCGTAGCCGGAATAGGTATGAATAACATACCATTTAGCTTGTCCTGCCATATTAGACGCCCTTTCTTTAAACAAAAATCCTATTAGCCTATAATTAACTTGATAAGTGACTCAATTCCCCATCCGAATAAGCCCATTGCAAGACCTATTATTGCAACAAAAACGATAACAATGGTTGTGTCCTTTGCAAGCTTTGAGGGGGCAGGCCATACTATTTTTTTGATTTCCGCTTTAATTTCACGGAAAAAGTTAATAACCTTATTGGGTTTTTTAACCTTAGTTACTTCAGCCATAATGTCCTCCATTCCTTCACTTTAAAGTGAAAATGCTTTTTGAAACCGTAATTACTTGGTTTCCTTATGTGCAGTATGCTTTTTGCAGAACTTACAATACTTGCTCATTTCCAGTCTGTCGGGGTCATTCTTCTTGTTTTTCATGGTATTGTAGTTTCTCTGCTTGCATTCTGTGCAGGCAAGTGTTACCTTTACTCTCATTCTGCTCGGCCTCCTTAAAATATAATGTAAACCGCCTTATTTAAGCGGTCAATTTTTTACTGCATAAAAAAAACACCACTTGGGCTTATATGATTATATCATATGTTTCTCCATTTGTCAAGTTATTTTTTTAATAATATTGGCATTTCTGTGATTTTTAACAAATTCCTCACCGACTCTCCTTTGAAAATTTGCCCAAAATTTCCTTTTGCTATTGATATTTTGCCATTTTAATGATATAATATATATTAAATATGAAAAAATGGAGGACTTTTTCCTTATGGCATATTTCATCGAAATTTTAAAAAGCATCATCCTCGGCATTGTGGAAGGCATAACCGAATGGTTGCCCATAAGCAGTACGGGGCATATGATTCTTGTAAACGATTTTATGGGTATTAGTGAGGACAGTTTTTTTAACTCACAGCTGTTTTTATATGTAATCCAGCTTGGTGCGATTCTTGCTGTTGCAACATTGTTTTTCCGTAAGCTGAATCCTTTTTCGCCTTCAAAAACCCCTCAGGAAAAGCAGGACACCTGGCAAATGTGGTTCAAGGTAATTATTGCATGTGTGCCTGCAGCGGTTGTAGGCTTGCTTTTAAATGACTTTATGGACAGTATATCCACACCGGCTATGGTAAGCATTATGCTTATTGTTTACGGTATCGCCTTTATTTTTGCTGAAAAGTTTGGAAAAACCGCAAAATACAATGCGTTAGAAAGCCTTACATACAAAACAGCTTTGTTTATAGGTCTTTTTCAGGTACTTTCCATTATCCCCGGCACCTCCCGTTCCGGTGCAACAATACTGGGAGCAATGCTTCTCGGCTGTTCGAGAGGAGTTGCGGCGGAATTTTCTTTTTTCCTTGCAATTCCCATAATGTTTGGTGTAAGCTTCCTTAAAATCATCACCAATGACACACCTATGGATCCGTTCCGCTGGTTGCTTCTTGCAATATCAATGGTTACGGCATATATTATTTCACTTCTCACAATACGCGGGCTTATGAACTTTGTAAGAAAGCACAAGTTTATTGCGTTTGGCATATACCGTATTATATTAGGTATTGCCGTAATTATTTTCTCACTTATCAGAATGTAACCAGAAAGGATAAAAGCTATGTCTGAAAAAACAAAGAAAAAAGCTGTTCCTGCAGCAAAAAAATCAAACACTAAAAGAAAATCCGATATTAACGACTACATACCCGAAATTGTCACCATAGTTATTGCCGCAATAGGACTGTTGCTCATTTACAGCTTATGGTTCCGTCCGGATGCACCTTTCTGGACATACCTGAACTGTTTCTTTACAGGTCTTTTTGGTTGCGGTGCATATTTGCTGCCTCTGGCTCTCATTGGCTCGGCTGTGTGTCATTTCATTTTCAAGGACGATACCAAGTACATCTACATAGCCATTCTGTTTTTATTGCTTTGTGTTGCACTTCACTGTATGCATCTTGTGGATGCCACCGATACCTACAAGTATTTCAGTTTTTCCTATCTGTGGACAACCGGTATGGATTCCGTAGGCGGCGGTGTATTGGGAGGCATTATTGCCGAAACCCTCTCAAGCTGGTTCGGTTTGGTTTCTGCTGCAGTTATTCTCGTTGCGCTTATTATGATTGATATTGTTCTGCTTTTCAGAATTTCCGTTCTGGCACTTCTCGGCAAATTTTTACGTTTTATAGGAAGAAGCATCAGGGACTGCTTCTCGGCAATTAAAAACTCCGATTCAGACAAGTCCGAAGAAAAGCCTGCCAAAAAGCAAAAAGGTCCGGTTATTGATGATTACCTTCCGCTTTCGCTTCCTCATGAATATGAAGAGGAAATTTCAATTAAAAACCCTCTCGACGATTTGTTCCCCCCTCACGAACAGCCTCCTGTTGCGGTTGAACAGCTACCTCTTACCGAGGCTGAGCCTGTTTCCCAGCCTGAGCCTCAAACTCCCGACGAGGAATTTACCGCTGATGAAAGCATTGTTGAGGATATTGAAGAAAACCTTGAACAGCCTATGCGCGAATATGTTTTCCCCGGTTCAGATTTGCTTGATGTTCCTGCTCCTGCAACCAAGGGTGAAAAGATGGACCAGCTCCGCGAAAATGCTGCAAGACTTCTTGAAATTCTCCAGAGCTTCGGTGTTGATGCTAAAATTACAAATGTAACCCGTGGTTCAAGTGTAACCCGTTACGAGGTTGTTCCTGCCGCAGGTGTTAAGGTAAGTAAAATTACTGCTCTTGACCAGGACATTGCAATGCGTCTTCCTGCGGAAAATGTACGAATTGAGGTTTTACCCGGAAGTGTAGGAATTGAAGCCTCCAACGGAAAATCCTCCGCTGTTTATATCCGTGACATGATTGAAAGTCCCGAATTTGCAAGTCACCCTTCAAAGGTTGCGGCAGTTCTGGGTCGTGATATTGACGGCAAGGTTGTTGTTGTTGATATTGCAAAAATGCCTCACCTTCTTATTGCAGGTGCTACCGGCTCCGGTAAGAGTGTGTGCATCAATACAATTATAACAAGCATTCTTTATAAAGCCACTCCCGAAGAGGTTCGCCTTGTAATGGTTGACCCCAAGGTTGTTGAGCTTGAAATGTACAACGGAATCCCCCACCTTCTTGTACCTATAGTTACCGACCCCCGCAAAGCGGCAGGCGCACTTTGCTGGGCAGTTAACGAAATGGAAGAGCGTTACAAGAAATTTGCGGAAAACTCCGTCCGTAACATTTCGGGCTATAACCAGAAAATCGAGGGCACAGAAGAAGCAAAAATGCCTCAGATTGTTATTATCATTGACGAGCTTGCTGACCTTATGATGGTAGCCCCCGGTGAGGTTCAGGATTATATCTGCCGTCTGGCACAGAAAGCCAGAGCCGCAGGTATACACCTTATTCTCGCAACACAGAGACCCTCTGTTGATGTAATTACCGGTCTTATTAAGGCAAACATCCCTTCAAGGTTCTCCTTCAAGGTTTCCAGTGCCATTGACTCCCGTACCATTCTTGACTGCGGAGGAGCAGAAAAGCTTATGGGCAGGGGTGATATGCTTATGATGCTCAACGGTGACAACAAGCTTGTCCGGCTTCAGGGCGCGTGGGTGTCCGACGGAGATGTTGAACGGGTTACAAGCTTTATAAAGAACAACAGCGACACAAACTACAATGCCGATGTGGCAAAATCCATTGAGGGTAATACTGCAGGCAAAAAGGATGTTCCCGAAACCGACGACGATGTGGATGAGCTGTTTGATGAAGCGGCAGAAATTGCTTTTGAGCTCGACCAGATTTCTACATCTATGCTTCAGAGACGGTTAAAAATCGGCTATGCAAGAGCCGGCAGACTTATTGACCTGCTTGACAAAATGGGAGTTATTTCCTCCTACGACGGCAGTAACAAGCCCAGAACTCTTCGTATGACAAGAGACCAGTTTTATTCTATGCGTTCAGGCTCAGCCGAGTCCACATACGCAGACGACTCCGACAACGACGAAGATGCACCATTTTAATTAGAAGGAATTACTCAAAATGACACAACAGTTTTTGCCCGTATGCAAAAAAGATATGACAGCCCGCGGCTGGACTCAGCCCGACTTCATTTTCATAACCGGGGATGCCTATGTTGACCACCCCTCATTTGCCGCCGCCATTCTTTCACGAATGCTGGAAAGCTACGGTTTCAAGGTAGCAATTATCCCTCAGCCGGGTTTTAAAAATGCTGAGGATATCAAAAAATGCGGTGAGCCAAGACTTGGCGTGCTTATTTCAGGCGGCAATATCGATTCCATGGTGGCACACTACACCGCTGCCAAACGCAAACGCAGCGAGGACCTTTATTCTCCCGGTGGAAAAGCCGGAAGGCGTCCCGACAGACCTACAATTGTATATTCCCGTCTTGCCCGACAGGCTTTTCCGGACAAGCCCATAATAATTGGCGGTATTGAAGCAAGCCTTCGCCGTTTTGCCCATTACGATTACTGGGAAGACAAGGTAATGCCCTCAATTCTTGAGGATTCCGGAGCGGACCTTCTTCTTTACGGCATGGGTGAACGGATTCTGAAAGAAGTTGCTTTTGCCCTGAACGAGGGGCTTGATGTGAAATCTCTTACCTATATTGACGGAACGGCATTTATGGCGGAGGATGTTTCTCACATTGAAGACGGGTTAATTATTCCGTCCTATGAAGAGGTTTCCTGTGACAGAGTTTCTTATGCCGAATCGGTAGCTGTACAGTATGCCGAGCACGATTTTATCCGCGGAAAAACCCTGATTCAGCCCCACGGCAGCCGTTTTCTTGTACAGAACAAGCCCGCTGTTCCTCTAAGCCGCAGTGAACTTGACCGGGTTTTTTCTCTGCCCTTCACCCGTGAGGTACACCCTATGTACGATAAAGAGGGCGGTGTTCCTGCCATTGAAGAGGTAAAGTTCAGTATAACAAGTTCAAGAGGCTGTTTCGGTTCCTGTAACTTCTGTGCCTTGGCTTTCCATCAGGGCAGAACTGTGCAGAGCCGAAGCCATAAATCAATAATAACCGAAGCTAAAAAGCTTGTGAATATGCCCGATTTCAAGGGCTATATAAACGATGTAGGCGGACCTACCGCCAATTTCCGCGGACCCTCCTGCAAGGGTCAGCTTGAACGGGGTGTGTGCAGGGAAAGACAATGTCTGTTCCCCACTCCCTGCAAAAACATGGAGGTTTCTCACAAGGAATACCTTGAATTACTCAGAGAACTGAGAAATCTTGACGGAGTAAAAAAAGTGTTTATCCGCTCAGGAATCCGGTTTGACTACCTTATGGCAGACCCGGACAGAACTTTCCTTAAGGAGCTTTGTCAGCACCATGTAAGCGGTCAGCTGAAGGTTGCCCCTGAACATGTAAGTGATAATGTGCTCAGGCTTATGGGTAAGCCCTCAAACAAGGTTTACCGGGCATTCTGCAAGGCTTACAAGGAAACAAATGAGCATCTCGGCAAGGAGCAATATCTTGT
>JAZQCS010000052.1:0-17596 GCA_045546415.1 Clostridia bacterium
AACGTACCGTGCAGCCCTTCTGACGCAGATTCTCAAGGAGGGAGAGGTCGAATTCGCCCCAGCGGGCCGCATCGGCCTCCTCTTTCGCGAGCTCATCCACGGCCAGTTCCTCTACGTTTATCCTTGCGGCGCACTCGAATACCTCGTCGGCCTTGAGGCCTTCCGCGGCCCGGCCCTCCGGCCCGGCGCCCTTGAGGGCTTCCAGGGCTGAAATGGCGGTAAAAAACGGAGCCGACCTTGTTTTTGAACTTCCTTTTCCATTTTCAGCGGCACCGGCAGAGATTTTTGCTTTTGGCGGTGTGGACTTACTCAGTAAGCTTGGTGTGGTTGATATGCTGTCCTTCGGTAGCGAAAGTGGAGAGCTTGAGCCGCTTTTGAAAACGGCTGAACTTCTTGAAAAAAACGGCAGAGAAATATCGGAAAAAATAAAAAACCGTGCCGGAGAAGGGAAATCCTATGCGGCAGCGGTGGCAGAAGCACTGGGAGAGCTTGATGAAAGCACAGCGATGGACAGTCCGAACAATCTGCTTGGTATAAAGTATTTAATGGCAATGAACCGTCTTAATGTGAACTTCAAGCCGTTCACGGTAAAACGGGAGGGAGGCTATAACAGCCTTTCCCTTGAAGGAAATTTTGCGTCGGCAGCGGCAATAAGGAAAGGAATTGCGAGCAATAAGGATTTTTCGGGATTTTTACCGGAATCTGCATATGAAATTCTTTGCCGTGAACAAAAAGCCGGAAGAATTTACAATATGTCGGAGCTCGATTCATTTTTTACGGGTTTGCTGAGAAGAGAGCAGGATTTATCAGATATTGCCTATGTTGCCGAAGGGGTTGAAAACCGCTTTGTAAAGGCGGCGGAAACCTGTACCACAACAGAGGATATTATAGGTTTTGTAAAAACCAAAAGGTACACCCACACAAGGCTTTCGAGAATTGCGGCAGCTATGCTTGTGGGTATGTATAAAGATGAATTTGCAGTAAATGCGGCAGGCGGCGCAGGTTATGCCCGTGTCCTTGCAGCAAACAAAACAGGAACGGACATTTTAAGAGATATTAAAGAAAAAAGCACCATACCGGTTATTTCCAGGGGCGGTGATTATGTGAATATGGATGAATATGCGGTAAAACAGTTTGAACTGGAAATGCGGGCGGGAAACATATGTGCTCTTTGTGCGGAAAATTCCGTAGAAAGAATTGCAAACACAGATTTGCTTAAAAGCCCGTATATAGAAAGGAGATAAGATAAGATGGAAATTCTGGAACAGATGAAACAGGTTGTGCTTAAAGCAGCGGAAATTATTCCGGGAAGCTTTGATGAAGAGGTTATTGATAAAACCGGCAAAGCAAACTACGCTACCGAGTATGACCTTAAGGTACAGGAGACACTGTACAGGGAACTGCGAAAGCTTGTGCCCGAAGCTACAATGATTGGTGAAGAAGACATCGGTGAAGAAAACCATCTTGGTGACAAAGCCTTTATAATTGACCCTATTGACGGTACAATAAACTTTGCGCGTAATATGCGGATGAGCACAATTTCCGTAGCTTATGCGGAAGGCGGAAATATAATTGCAGGCGTTGTTTACAATCCCTACAGCGGTGAGATGTTTGCAGCGGCAAAAGGGGAAGGAGCAACTTTGAACGGTAAAAAAATAGCCGTGGCTGAAAAGCCCCTGTCTCAGGCGCTTGTTTTTATGGGTGCAGCACCATATTATGAGGAAATGATATCAAAAACCTTCAGAATTGCTGAACAGTTTTTAAGAATTGGTCACGATATAAGGAGGTTTGGCACGGCGGCGTATGAAATGTGCTGTGTTGCCTGCGGAAGGGCTGATGTTATGTTTGAGGTAATACTCAGTCCCTGGGATTTCGGGGCGGCAAGGCTTATTCTTGAAGAATCGGGCGGCAAAATTACCGATATGTACGGAAAAGAGCTTCCGCCGGATAAAAAAAGCTCTGTGCTTGCGGCAAGTGAAACGGCATATGATGATGCTTTAAAGGTAATAGCAGATATAATTCAGGAGGGGAAATAAAATGTTTACAATTGCAGAAAAAACAAAAATAAAAGAGCTTTATAATGAGGTATGGAACAAAATTCAAAGTGAGCATGTAAGATGCTTCAAAGGAATGGAAAAGCCTTTGTTTCTGATTTCCACAACCTATCCCGGTGTATGGATGGAGCATATTTACGATTCTGTTATGTATGCATGGCTTTGTGACGAGGGTAAGCAGATTGCGCGGAACACCATTGAAAGCTTTATTTCATTTCAGCAGGAAGACGGTCAGTTACCTTTCAGTATTATAGATGGAAATGTTACACCAAATGGTGAAACAAGAGTGGGTTACAGCCAGATTCAGGAGGTTGTTTCCTTTGCGAAGCTTGCTTACATGACATATAATTTTTTTCCTGAAAGGGAATATCTTGAAAAAATTTACAAGGCTTGTGTTGGTTGGGACAACTGGCTTAAAAACAACCGTATGACTCTTGGAAAAGGGCTTATTGAAATGTTTGTAGGCTACGATACGGGTCACGATAACAGCGCAAGGCTTGAAGGTATGACCTGCCACGGAAACAACACCGTAAACGGAGTACGACAGAATGCCTCGGTGCTTCCTGAAAACGACCCGGTTGTGCCCATACTTGCTGTTGATATGAACTGCAATTTCTATGCCGGAAAGCGCGCTCTTGAAAAAATGGCAAAGCAGCTTAATGACCACGAGGCGGCTGCAAAATGGGCGGCAGAAGCTGCTGAGGTGAAAAACAAAATGATGGAACTGCTTTTTGACGAAGAGGATATGTTCTTTTATGATGTTGATAAAAACGGCAATAAGAGAAAATGTAAATCCTGTACGGTGTTCCATTTGTTTATGGAGGGTGTGCTTTGGCCTGAAGAAAAGCTTGCTATTGATATTTACGAAAAACATATTAAAAACCCTGAGGAATTCTGGACAGAATATCCCTTCCCTTCAATGGCGGTAAATGACCCTGCATGGAAGAAAACATCGCCAAACAATTGTTGGGGTTATTTCTCCCAGGCGCTTATAGCTCTCAGAACCACTATGTGGATGGAGCGTTACGGCAAACAGGCGGATATGCTCCACATTATGGAAAAGTGGGTTAAAGCCTGGACCGCCGCTTACGATGAAATTAAATTCGGTCAGGAGCTTGACCCAATAACCGGTCAGCCCTCGGATTGTTCACAATGGTATTCCAGCTGTATGCTTTACTATGTTTACAGCGTAAGAAAGCTCGGAATTGTTGATTGATATGAATATTAAGCTTGAAGATTACGAAAAAATTCACGATATCCGTCTTGGTGACCTGAAGCTTATTCAGAATGCCAACGGTTTCCCTTACGGAACAGATGCGGTGCTTTTATCGGAATTTGTCACTCTTAAAAAGGGGGACGAGGTGCTGGATTTCTGTACCGGAAGCGGAATAATTCCTTTAATGCTGTGGAGCAAGGGAAAAGCAAAACGCATTGTGGGAATGGAAATTGATGAAGGCGTTGCAGCAACCGCTGTTAAGACCTCAAAGCTGAATGACCTTGAGGGTATGGTGGATTTTGTGTGCGGAGATATACGCAAAGCATCGAAAATTCTTAAATACAGCTTTGATGTTGTAACCTGCAATCCGCCTTATTCAAAAAGCGGAAGCGGAAAGGTAAGCGATAGCCATACCATTGCAAAAGCAAGGTATGAGCTTGAATGTACTCTTGAGGATGTTTGCAGCAATGCAGCAAAGGTGCTGAAATTCGGAGGAAGGTTTTACATTGTCCACAAGGCAGAACGTGTGGTTGATGTTATTGCTACCTGCAGAAAATATCGCCTTGAACCCAAAGAAATACAGTTTGTTCATACCAAAAAAGATAAAAACGCCGAGCTTGTTATGGTTTGTGCAATGCTTGGCGCAGGCGTGCAGGCGAAGGTTCTGCCGCCTTTGATTATTGAAGAAAGAGAGGGGTAGAATGGAAGAAATTAAAAAAAGCACTCTGTATTTGTGTCCTACACCTATCGGCAACCTTGAGGATATTACTTTCCGTACACTTAATGTACTGAAAAATGTTGACCTTATTGCCGCCGAGGATACAAGACATTCTCTTGCACTGCTGAACCATTTTGAAATAAAAAAGCCCCTTATAAGCTATTTTGAACATAACAAGCTTGAACGAGGTCCGGAGCTTGCTGAAAAATTGCTTGCAGGTGAAAGCATAGCCCTTGTTACCGATGCAGGTACACCGGCAATATCCGACCCCGGTGCAGACCTTGTTAAGCTTTGCATTGAAAGGGGAATAGAGGTTGTGCCTCTGCCGGGTGCAAATGCGGCAATTACCGGGCTTATAGCTTCGGGTATTGATACCGCAAAATTTACTTTTCAGGGATTTTTGCCTGTTAACAAAAAAGAACGCAGAGAACAGCTTGAAAAGATTAAAAATTACCCGGAAACTCTGATTTTTTACGAGGCACCCCATAAAATAAAAGCAACACTTCAAAGTATGCATGAGGTTCTTGGGGACAGAAAGATTTGTCTGTGTCGTGAACTGACAAAAAAATTTGAAGAATTTTATCCCTGCCTTATTTCGCAGGCTCTGGAACGGTACAAAACCGAAGACCCCCGGGGAGAGTTTGTTGTGGTTGTAACCGGATGTGAAAATCCTGATACGGAGGCGGAAACCACAGAAATGACCCTGGAGGAAATTTATGAAAATTATCTCGCTCAGGGAGTGGATTTTAAAGAGGCAATAAAGCTTGCCGCAAAAGACAAGGGCTTGTCAAAGCGTGAAGCTTATGATATATTAAAAAAATAGGGTTTTATAAGAAAGGATGATTTCTATGAAAAAAATAATTTGTGTAGTTCTTGCGGTTATTATGATTTCCGCCACAGCTGTGTGTGCGGCTCCTGTTGATATGCAGGTGGACGGAACAAATTCAACATCGAAAATTGTTGCCCTCAAAACAGACGGAACAATAAAAATTCACGGTTACGATTTTGTTAACAACACTCCTGTAGATGAGCTTAGCGGTGTTGTTCAGGTTGCCTGTGAGGATTTTGAAGAGAATTCCTTCTTTACTCTTATGGAGGACGGTACAGTTAAAGAATTTGCAAAGTTCAATAAAAATCAGTTCAAAAATGTTGCAGGCTGGACAGACATTGTTGCCATTGACGGCGGTAATGCTATTATAGCAGGTCTTAAGGCTGACGGTACAGTTGTTGTTGACGGACCAAACGTACAACACTATAAAAAAGCCCTGAATTGGCAGAATATTAAATCTATCTACGCCAAAGAGGATTGTCTTATAGGTATAACAAACGACGGCACAGCTCTTGCAACCGGTGTCATCGGTTTACTTGACAAAAATATTGCTAAGTGGACAAACCTTAAAAAGGTTACCTTTGATATGAAGAATTTCTGGGGTCTTACAAATGACGGTGAGTTCATCACAACCGATGTTCTTTACAAAAAGCACACTATCCCCGGCGGAGATGCAATTTCCAACATTGTGGATTTTGAAACAATGTCCGTATACAAAAACTATACAAAGCTTGTTTTCCTTACTGCAGAAGGAACCTTATATGAGCTTGAAAACTATTCTTCAAGCATAGGCAGCTTTAAGCTTAAAAAGCTTTATGAGGATGTTCAGTCTGTTTCAGCGGGCGGTGTTTACTATGTGGCAGTTTTAAAGGACGGAGAAATAGTTTCAGATAAGCTTTCCCTTTCTTCGGAGGACTGGATACTTGGTATTGATATCCGGGTAGGGGGTAAGTTTGTTGATTGCGATGTTCAGCCATACATCAAAAATGACAGAACAATGGTGCCCATCCGTGCAATATCCGAGGCACTTGGTGCTGAAGTAGGCTATGACGATGCAACAAAAACCGCTATTATTACCAAGGATGGCAAAACCGTTAAGGTAACTATGGACAGCGCAGACGCTTTTGTGGAGGATGCTCTTGTTTCCCTTGATGCTCCTGCGGAAAATGTAAACGGAAGAATTTTTGTTCCCGTTCGATTTGTTTCGGAAGGTCTTGGTTGTCAGGTTAATTGGGTTGCTGAAACCAAGAGTGTAATGATTAACTGATATATAAAACAGAAAAAAGCCTGCAGCTTGGAAACACGCCAAGCTACAGGCTTTTAGTTATTTTTTGCATCTCTTAAAAATGGAACGGTTTTGCGTGACATACATCGTATCGCAAGGGGGTTCGGTTTCAACTCCGGCAATTAACGGCTCGCCCAAAGAGTGACAACCCTCTGCTCTTTGTAATACTTTACCATATCTTTGACCTTGAAATTTATAAAATCAATTAAATTGTGAGTTGTACAGAGTACTGTAAAAACCGCCTTTTTCAAGGAGCTCGTTGTGATTACCCTGCTCTGTTATTCTGCCGTCCTGAAGCACAAGAATAAGGTCGGCATTTTTTATTGTTGAAAGCCTGTGGGCAATTACAAAAGAGGTTCTGCCTTCCATAAGCTTGTGCATTGCCTCCTGAATTTTAATTTCTGTTCTGGAGTCAACATTGGAGGTTGCCTCGTCAAGAATAAGCATGGGTGCATCTGAAAGCATAGCACGGGCTATGGTTATGAGCTGACGCTGACCCTTTGAAATGTTGGCACCTCCGTCGGTAAGAAGAGTGTTATACCCTTCGGGAAGATGTTCAATGTAATTGTGGATTTTTGCGGCTTTTGCGGCTTCTGTTACCTCTTCGAGAGTTGCCCCTTCTTTTCCGTAGGCTATGTTTTCAAAAACAGTTCCGTGGAAAAGCCAGGTGTCCTGAAGAACCATGGTGTAGGCTTCCCGAAGGGATTTTCTTGTGAGCTCGTGTGAAGTAATTCCGTCTACTGTTATTTCGCCTGAGTTCACATCGTAAAACCGCATAAGCAGATTGATTATTGTTGTTTTACCTGCGCCTGTAGGACCTACAACAGCAACTGTCTGCCCGGGCTTTGCGGTAAAGGATACATCCCTAAGGATGGTACGGTTTTCAGTATAACCGAAAACCACATTTTTGAAATCCACAAGACCTTTTGTGTTTTCGAGTACCGAAGCATTTTCCGCATCGGCCTTTTCAGGTTCCTCGTCAATTATACGAAAAACCCTTTCTGCGGCGGAAAAAGCTGACTGAAACTCATGAAGGATATTTGCAAACTCGTTTATGGGACCTGCAAACTTTCTTGAATACTGTACAAACTGTGCGATTCCGCCAAGAGTGATAAAGAACATTGTGCCTTCCGGGGCAACACCGCCTACGGAGAACATATAAAGTATGCCGCCAAGAATGGTAACAAGAGAAATGGACAGATTGTTTATAAAGTTGATGGAAGGACCCATTGCAGAAGCGTAATATTCCGCATCGTAATAGGCATCCATTGCTTCGGTGTTACGGCTTTCAAACCTGCCGTCCATAACCTTTTCGCGGTTGTAGGCTTTAATTGCACCACATCCCGAAAGCATTTCCTCAGCGTATCCGTTAAGCTCACCGAGTTTTTTGGAACGAAGGCTGAACAGCGGACGCACCTTTTTTGAACGGTACCGTGTCACACCAATGGAAATAGGCACTGTTACAAGGAAAACAAGTATCATGGGTTTTGATATCTGCCACATGAAAATCAGAGAGCCGATAACTGTGTAAAGGCTTGTCATAACATGTACAAGGTCGTGGGAAAGGGTAGAGTTGACGGTGTCAATATCGTAAGAAATACGGCTTACAATGTCACCGGTTGCCGTGGTGTCGAAATAGTTTACAGGCAGGGTGGTGAGCTTTTCAAAAAGCTGTTTTCTCATTGTATACACTATTTTCTGGCTGATGTTTACCATAAGAACAGCCAGAAGGTACGCAGTTATTGCCGAAAGCAGATAGCATAGAATCATTTTCACAACATTTTCCCACACAAGAGAAAAGTTTACTCCGCCCGGTGAGGCTATGGCATCAATGGCATTTCCGGAATACCGGGGACCAAGCAGTGAAAGCTGATTTGAAAACAGAGTCAGCGCTATTGCCACAAGAAAAAGATACCAGTATTTCAGGACATATTTCACAAGCCGTAACAAAATACCGCTTCTGCCGGATTTTTTTGTTTTGGTTTCAATCAACGAAAGCACCCCCCATCTGAGAGTCACTTATTTCTTTGTATTCGGCACAGGTTTCCATGAGTTCCTCGTGAGTACCTCTGCCGATTATTTTTCCGTCATCAAGCACAAGAATAAGATTACAGTTTTTTACCGCACTTACTCTCTGTGCTATGTTTATAACCGTGGTTTCTGTTAAGCTTTCGTTTAATGCACTGCGCAGGGCAGCTTCGGTTTTATAATCAAGCGCAGAAGAGCTGTCGTCAAGTATAAGTATTTCAGGGTTTTCGGCAACCGCACGGGCAATGAGAAGCCGCTGCTTCTGACCGCCGGAAATGTTGGTTGCTTTCTGGGAAAGCATACGGTTGTAACCTTCAGGCGCTTCCTCAATAAACCCGTGTGCCTGGGCAATTTTGGCAGCCTCAACAATTTTCTCCTTAAGAATATCTCTTCCGAAACGAATATTTTCTTCTATTGTATCAGCATAGAGGAAATCGTTTTGCATAACGGTTCCGAAATAGCCGTAAAGCTCCTGGCGGGGAAGGGTACGGATATCTCTTCCGTTTATGCGTATGCTTCCTTTCTGAACATCATAAAACCTCAAAAGAAGCCTAACCAGGGTGGATTTGCCGCTTCCGGTTGCTCCTATTATGCCAAGTTTCTCGCCTTTGCGTATGGAAAAACTGATGTTTTCCAGGTCGGGCTTTTTGCCCTCGTAGGAAAAAGTAACATTGTCAAACTCAATAAACAAATCCGGATTGCCTTCGGGAAAACTGTCTGCAGGCTGTTCTTCCAGCTCGTCGGGGCAAAGAAGAACCTCTTCAACGCGGCTTGCCGAGGCTGAACATTTGCTGTACATAACAAAAATCCGCGTTACGGTCATCATTGCCATTGAAATAAGGGTGAAATACTGCATAAAAGCAATTACAGTTTCGGGATGGGAAATGCCGCTGTTAACCAGAAAACTGCTGAGGGCAACAACGCCTATTATACCGGCGTTCATAAGAAGAGTCATAACCGGGTTAACTGTTCCCATAACAACACCGGCATGGAGCTCGTCCTGTACAAGACCGCGGTTTACATCATCAAAACGCTTGTGTTCGTATTCGTTTTTTGAAAGAGCCTTTATAACTCTGATGCCCTGAGTGTCTTCACGAACCACACGGACCATTTTGTCAACAGATTTCTGCACCTTTGAATAAAGGGGAACACCTTTTTTCTGTATAAAAAAAACAATAACAAAAATAAAGGGTAACATTGAAAGCATAACCAGAGAAAGACGGGCATCCATAAACAGAGTAATGCCGATTCCGCCTATAAGGAGAATGGGAGCACGCACGCCCATTCGCTGCATCATGCCAACGAAATGATGAATGTTGTAGGTGTCGGTAGTTATGCGTGATTCAAGTGAAGCAACGGTGAATCTGTCTGCCTGACCGCAGGAAAGACGCAGAGTTTTTGCAAACAAATCTCCTCGCATTTTATGAGAAAAATCTCTGGAAACCTTTGCGGCCATTCGGTTTGCAACCACATTGCAAAGGCAGGCTATTCCGGCACAAAAAACCATAAGGATACCCCACAGGGCTATTTCCGGTATGCTTTGCTTTTCCACAACAAACATAAGAATATGGCTGAGTATGTAGGGAAGTACCAACTCAACAAGGGTGCCGGTTACTTTTATGAGAAAGCCAACAAGCATTTTGAACCGAAAAGGGAATAAATATTTTATAACCGTTTTCATATGCAAAAATCCTTTCATAATAGTTTACAATAATTATAACTCTGCTGAGAAAAGATGTCAACAGTTGAAATGTGAAAAAACCGTGAAATTTCACGGTTTAAGGGCAGAAAAAAAGCAATATAAAAGTTTATATTGCTTAAGAATTCTTAAGTTGTGAGGCCTGTTTTCGGGGCATACCTACACGGCCGGTACACTCCCGAAGAAGCATAACTTCCCGGAACCAATGGGTTAATTAGTTCATAGAGTTAAGCTTAAGAGCCATCTGAGATTTCTTTCTTGATGCAGCGTTGTCGTGCAAAATGTTCTTTGCAGCAGCCTGGTCAAGCTTTTTAACTGCGAATCTGAAAGCAACTTCAGCGGCAGCCTTGTCACCGGATTCAACAGCCTTGTCAAAATTCTTGATACAAGTTTTAAGACCGGACTTTAAAATCTGGTTACGAAGAGTTTTAGTAGAGATAACCTTTACTCTCTTCTTTGCTGATTTAATATTGGGCATTCTATTCACCTCGCATTATAAAAAAATCATACATTGACTATTATAACACACTTTTTTGTATTTTGCAAGTGTTTTTTTTAAAAAAAACAAATTTTTTCCATTCGGAATCAAAAAGTCAGATGAACATACATAACTCTGCCGATTATTTCGAAATTATCGATAGTGGGGTCCAGGGTAACCGGAACAAAATTACTGTCGTCGGAGTCGGGTACAAGAGTGATAATATCATTGCTTAAAACAAAAGCCTTACGCAAAAGCGGGGGCTTGTTTTCAACGGCAACAAGAACGATATCTCCGGTGGAAACCAGGGGCTGAGAGCGGATAACCGCAATGTCGCCCTTTTTAAGCCCGGAACGGGACATTGAGTTGTCGGAGATAATTACTCCGAGAAAGCTGCCGGTTTTAAGGTTTATGGAAGGGAGAACAAAATCATCAATAATGTTATCTGCCGCAGTAAGCACTTTACCGTACTCCACTTTGTGAATTACAGGTACATGGCGGTAAGAACCCTCGCTGTCGCGGACGACATTGGCCGGGGAATAGCCAACAAGCTGACCTAAATCTGTAATTTCAAAAAAGGCGGCAATTTCCATAAGCTTGCCTATGTCAGGCTTGCTGAAATTCTGCTCATAGTTTGAAATGCAGCTTTTCTGAACGCCTAAAGCCTTACCAAGCTCCTCCTGAGTAAGTCCCCGTTCCTTGCGAAGCTGTTTTAAATTGGATGCAAAGGCATTGCCGGAACAGAAAAAGTGAGTTTTTTCGGACATATTTTAAAAGCTCCTTTGTTTATAAACATAAAAAACAATTCACATATATTTTACCATAATATTTTGGTTTTTTCAATAGAAATTTAAAGAAAATTAAAAAGTACAAGATTCTTGACTTTTTGAGAAAAGTATGATATACTTGTACAACGGGTGCAACAACAAGAATTTTGTATTTTTGGAGGAATTTAAAAATGATAGAAATTAATGTAATAAGATACGAGGATGACATAAGGTCGGTTATAGCTACCGGACACGCTACAAGCGGCAGAAAAGCCGAACAGATTTGCAGCGGTGTTTCTACGCTTATGTATACTCTGGCGCTGTCACTCAGGGAGGTGAACCGTGTTACCGTGAATGTAATTGACGATAAGGAGGGAATGTGCATTGACATTATCAGAGGTCACACAAAAGCCGAAACCCGTATTATTACAAAAACAATTGTCCGCGGTTTGAAAAGCATTGCGGATTTGTATCCACACAGCGTAAGGATACGGTTTAACTGACGGGGTGGTTTTATGATTGATTATAACGACCCCATAAAGGAAAACTATTATGCTTTTTTTCTGGCACTTGTTTATCCTTACTACATAACTCCGGATGAGGCAATTGATGCCATTAAACACGGAATAAATCCACTTGTGGTAACAGAGCAGACCCTTACAGATGCACACAGACTTTCGGGTATGCAAAAGCTTCCGGACTATTTTTGCGAATATACCGGCAGGCGTAAAGAGGTGGTGGAGATGCTTTCGGAAATTATTAAGGAAACAAACCGTGCCATGCAGCATCTTCGTGATTATGAGCTTAGCAAGTACAGAGAGGATGTTATTGAATTTATGAAAAAACACAGAGAAAGGATGGTAAAAGAGAGTATAAGGTGAGTAAAAAAATTGATGAAATTAAAACAGCTGAGAAAATTTTAAAAATTCTCTACAAGGCTTTGGGCAAGGAACAGTTTAATTACCATGTTGCAAAGCTTAAAGGAAAAAACGGAGAGGGAGCCACAGAGGATGTTGTTGAAACAAAGCTTGAAGCTCTTGATACAAAAAGGCTTCTTGAGGTGGTAACCGTGCTTGAAAAAATTGTTAACCTCAAAAGAAAAACCGGGGAGGAATCCACGGCAGAAGGAAGCGTGCAGGGAAAAATTGTTTTACCTGAGGTTGAGTTCCCTGAAGATTTTGGGGGCGATGAGTCATAGAAGAAAAAATTATCTGGCAGCCTCAGCCACGGCAGGCGGAGTTTATGGCAAGATTTGAGGATGAAGCTCTTTACGGCGGTGCGGCAGGCGGCGGTAAAAGTGATGCCCTTCTTGCCGAGGCGCTGAGACAGGTGGAAATACCTCACTACAGAGGGATTATTTTCAGAAAAACCTACCCGGAATGCTCAGGGCTTATTGACCGTTCTCAGGAGCTGTACCCGGTGGCGTATCCCGGAGCAAAATATAACGGTAACGGCCATTTCTGGAGCTTTCCGTCGGGTGCGAAAATCTATTTCGGCAGTATGCAGCACCGTCAGGACAGAGTGAAATATCAGGGTAAACGGTACGATTTCATAGGCTTTGACGAGCTTACCCATTTTACCTGGGAGGAATATTCATATATGTTTTCCCGTAACCGTCCCGGAGGACCGGGTACACGGTGTTACATAAGAGCAACCTGTAACCCCGGCGGTGTGGGACACGCCTGGGTAAAGGAAAGATTCATTGCCGGCAGAGAACCAATGACAACCTATTACGAAACGGTGAATGTGGCAGGTAAGGAATACCGGAGGTCACGAATTTTTGTACCCTCCACCGTTTTCGATAATAAAATTCTTTTAGAGCAGGACCCAAACTATGTTGCAGGACTTTCGATGCTTCCTGAACAAGAGAAAAAAGCCCTTCTTTATGGAGACTGGGACAGCTTCAGCGGTCAGGTTTTTGCCGAATTCCGCAATAATCCTGAGGGCTATTACACAAGACAGTTTACCCATGTTATAAAGCCCTTTGAAATTCCAAAAGAGTGGAAACGGTACCGTAGCTTCGATTTCGGCTATTCCAGACCCTTTTCGGTGGGATGGTGGGCTGTGGATTTTGACGGCAGAGCCTACCGCTACCGTGAGCTTTACGGGTGTAACGGAGAACCTAATGTGGGGCTGAAATGGGAACCTAAAAGAATGGCGGAAAAAATAAGGGAAATTGAGGAAAAGTACGAAAAGGGAAACCTTATAACCGGTATTGCTGACCCGGCAATATGGGATAGCTCAAGAGGAATGAGCGGCAGCATTATTGCGATGATGGAGGAGCAGGGGCTTTATTTTGAAAAAGGCAACAATTCCCGTATAGCAGGGAAAATGCAGCTTCATTACCGCCTTACCTTTGATGAAAAAGGCTACCCGATGATGTATGTTTTCGATACCTGTAAGGATTTTATCCGCACGGTGCCTGCCCTTGTGTACGACGACCTTGACATTGAGGATGTAAACACTCAGGGAGAGGACCACATCTATGACGACACCCGTTATTTTTTAATGAGTGATCCCATAAAACCCATACAGAGAGGAATTATAAATTCACCCGTTTATAATCCTCTTGCAGATTAAAAAAACCGGAGTAAAAAAGTAAATTTGTTGTTGCACCCTTTTTCTCCGGAAAAGAAATAAATTTATAAAGAAAGGATTTAAAAAATGATAAACAAAATCGAAAAAGACTTGAAAAATAAACAAAATTATGGTAGAATTGACTATGAGGGATTTAGAACCGAGTTTGAAAAGGAAAAGGACTATCCTGTTCAAATCCGAAACAACAGTCAATGGGTTAAGGATATGTATAAAGACCTTATTCAAAACCATAAAAATAAGGTAACGGGATATAACGGAATATCCGCATCTAAAATTACGGATTTTGAAAAAGAAGCGGATGAAATTTATAAGCTCGATACCTCAAAGAGAGATAACCCTCTGATTAAGGGGTATATGACCGAAAGGTACAAAATAAAGCCGGAAGAGATAAATGCGGTTGGTGCAGAGAAAAACCAAGAAAAAAACACAAGCACAATTGCACCTCAGAGAAATATCGAGATAGAAAAAAGATACCGTATGCTCAAGGAACAGAAGGATGCAATTAGTTCGTTGCCGAGAGAAAATACTCCGGAGGAAAGATTGCAGCTCGGTATGGGACCAATACGGAATCCATACGAGGAAACAACAGTTATAAACGCCTATACCGGAGAGGAATCCTCTTGTGAGCAACGGGAGGTAGAAGGTAATATACAGTCGGGAGACTGGCTTATGCCCGAGGATGAAGTGGTTATTTATGATAAACAAACCTTTGAACCCCGAACAATAAAAGCCGGAGACTTGCAAAAAGAACTGGAAAGCGGTAATTACAGTGTTGCAACAGATGGAGCCAATGTAATTGATGCCCGTACCGGCAAAATGATATCCGTCAGCACATCAGAGGCATCGAAGCTTGTTCCGAAAGATGAGTGGTACGCGCCTCTTGACCGTGTTGCGGTTTATGACAAAAAAACGGGAACTCTTTCGGAGTGCTATGCCTACGAGCTTGAAGAAAAGCTGAAGGAAGGCAGTTGGGCGTTACCCCATGAAAAGGTTGTGGTTTATGAAGCAGCAACAGGTGAGGTTTCTGAATGTCAGGTAAGTGAGCTTCAGAAAAATCTTGAAAGTAAAAAATGGCTTTTAGAAGGCCAGACCATAAAACTGTACAATCCGCGAACGGGACAAAGTGCATACTACAGAGCACAGGATATAAAGGATAATATGTCAAAATACGGTTTGGTTACAGGTGATGCACAGGTGGCGGTGTACAGTGCCCGTGACGGGAAAATGTACAATGTATCTGTGGCAGAGCTTGCTTCACTAAGAAGCGGAATGACAACAAACGGCAAGTGGTACACTGCTGATGAAGAGGTTACTCTTTATGACCGTTATGGACGTTCGTATACAGTAAAGGCAAAAGATATGGAAAAAGTTATGCAGGAGAAAAAGCTTTATGCTGCCCCTGCAATGGGACCTTTTAAAGATGAAAACCTTAATTCGGCATGGAAAGGAATTCAGTCAAATACCAAAACGGCACTTGAACTGGTTGGAAAAACTCAATATAAAACTGTTGAAGTTAATGGTGGACTATATTATGAAGCGGTACCTTCCGATTTGACAATAGCAGATTTGGGCGACAGTACACCTTTTGTTGTTGATATGATGAAAGGTATTTCTGAGGGGAAATTGAGTTATTCGGAAATGTTTGAACTTATGAAATTCCTTGGTACTACTGCAAAGGAATATGTCGAATACAAAACAGACAATCTGCATTTTATAAAAGATGGCGACTACCTGATTGTCAAAGGAGCACATACAGAATCTGCTTTAAAGAAAGGGATAAAAGGAACACGATACAAAATATCTGATTTATCTCCGCATACAAATGTAATGCAGTATGTAAAAGTGAAACCTGCACTTAGAGAGGCTTTTTTCTCTAATGCGGGAAAAGCAAGCTTGGCTTTGGATATTGTTTTGGGAGCCGGATTTGATATCTTTGAAGAATATCAGAACGGCAAGCGAGGAAGAGACCTTGCAATAGAGATAGTCGAAGAGGTTGGATCGAATGCGGCGATTTCAATTATTTCTACGGCGGCAGGAGCGGCTTTGGGTGCAAAAATCGGAGGAGCCATAGGAACAGCTATTTTCCCCGGAGCGGGAACCGTTATTGGTATTGTTGCTGGAATGTTTGTTGCCGACGTAACAGGAATGTTGTATGAACGATATATAGAAGACGATGCTATAGACTTGATATCATCTATATTTAATTTGTTTGGCATTTAAACAATTAATAAAAGGGGTGGGAATTGTTGCTCAACTTTATAAAGAAATATCTGAAATTTGATATGATGAAAAAGTTTTATCCTATACGAACGGATGAAGAGGTTTTAAATAATTTTGAAAACAGCAGGTATACAATTCCCATTCTTGCATTTTTTTGTACTATGTTTTATTTGGGAGAAAATACTCCCGGCATTGTGGTTACTTGTTTGATGTATTTGTTCTATGCGGTTGCTTTCATTCTGTCGTTAACGGCAAAAAAACACATAAGAAAAATACGAAAATATGAAGATATTTTAGAAATAGTGTCTTTTGCATTTCCTGAGTATTATACAATTGGATTTTTGTGCGAAAACACATCTGAAGCATTAGTGTTGTTGATGAAAATCAGTATAATTTTATGGATAATGTCACTATTGTTGAAACTGCCGTACATAATTGGCTATTGCTCAAAAAATACAGGTGAGAAAAGCTTTCAAAATTATAAAAAAACAATGAACATAATAATTACACTTGTGTTGGGAGTTGCTCTGTTTATATTTGCAAAAGTGCGTTATGGTGGAATTGAAACTGTTAAAGTACCTGTTTTTGTGCTTGCTTTCCACTTGTGTTTCTCGATGTGGTATATTTTTTTGATTAACCGTATCGTTTTTTCAATTGTATACCATCCGGAAATTAACGCCGAGCTTGAACAACAACGGAAAAATAAATAAGACATAAGACAGGGGATTGTTCTGACACTCGTTTCACTTAACTACCCCTCCGTCTGTGGCATAGCCACATCCACCTCCCCTGACAAGTGGAGGCAGGGGATAGGCTCCCTCTGACGAGAGAGCTGGCACCAAGTTTTCTTGGTGACTGAGGGAGAGATATTACAATAAGACAAGGGTCGGTTCTGTGTCCTGAAGGGTGACAAAAATGGCATATAGGATTGTTACCCGAATAAACGGAGGGAATAAAATGCTTTTGAAAAATATAAAAAAGGCTTTCAGTTTTCAAAAAGTTAAGGTTTTGTATCATTACAACTGCGAAAAAGGAAACGATGCGATATTATACAAATGGTTCATAGTTATGCTTTCTTTTTTGAGTGTGTTGTTTTTTGCATTCTTTGCAATAACTCCAAAACCGCTAAATATGATGTGCCTGTATCTTGTTTTTCTGATAGTGCTTTTTGTTGCCGGTAAGGTTATGGAAAAGAAAAACACCGTTTATCAATGGGAACTGAATTTGTGGGTTTCCGGTTTTATGTTTTTATGTAAATTGGTGTTTGTATGTTATTTTAAACAGGGAGCCCCTAAGTCAATCTCGTATATAATTATGCAACAGTCAATTTTAGCTTTTTGCTTTTTAGTAATGTTGAAAATGGTGGGAATTATTATTACCGTAACAAAACCTGAATGGAAAATCAATAAAAACTTAAAGAAAATCATAAATAAAATTATTTATATTGTTATGGCTTTTTCTTTGATTTGGCTAATGTCTTATCGTCATACAAATGATTTTTTGTGGAACGATATGTCAAAAGTTTCGATGGCTTTCAATTTGTCTTTCAGTCTGATATATTACCCGTGGTTGATTGACATTCCGTTTCATCTGATTTACAAGGAGGAAATTGATGCCGAGTTTGAACAACGGCAAAAAGAGCTTGAAAAGGAGTTTGAGAATATGACAGTGGACGGTTCTGACACTCGTTTCACTTAACTACCC
>JAZQCS010000053.1:0-10880 GCA_045546415.1 Clostridia bacterium
CTTTCAGCTCACGTTTGCCGCATTCTTCCGGATTTTCGCCTTTTTCAAGTTTGCCGGCAGGAATTTCTAAACTAATGCTTTCAATTCCTTTTCTGTATTGACGAACCATTGGTATTTTTCCGTCTTCTGTTATTGTGATAACACCTACACCACCGTTGTGCAAAACAACATCTCTTGGGGCTGTAGTACCGTTTGGAAGCTCAACAATATCGTTTGTTACTGTAAAAATTCTTCCTTTATACACTTCTTTTGAACTAAGAGTTTTTTCAAATATTTCCATAAGATATACATCTCCTATAATATTTTCTTATAATATAATTAAAAGGGGATGTTAAAAAACTCTGGATCGCAAGAAAAGAAGAAAACCAATAGGGTCTGAGAAATCCTTCCGTATAATATATACCAGAAAACAAGGGTAGAAAAATCAAAATTTTTGATTTTTCTCAAAAATATATCTTTTCTTGCTACGAACAAACTTCGCCTCTCGATGTACCCATGTACATCTTCGGGTAACCCAAAGCTGAAGCTTTGGCTCAGTTTGCCCGTTCCAGAGCTTTTTTCCTATCCCCTTAAAAGAAAGGCGGTGTTTTTTAAACACCGCCTTTGTTTTAATTTTTCTTATTCCTTTTACCCTGCACAAATTAAAGAGAGGGTATAAGCCTTGCTATATACTTAATTATTTTTACAATATCTGTAACAGCAACTTTGCCGTTGCCGTCAATATCTGCGGCAAGTATCGTTTTATTGTCAGCAGCTTCTGTTCCTGCAACAATTTTAAGTCCTTTTGTTGCATCTGCCATTGCAATTTTGCCGTTACCGTCCACATCACCCTTTAATACCTCGTTAACACGGTACACTTTTATATCAGCTGCCGCACCTGTAGTTGTGCTGTTCCAACCGGGTATCTGAAGGTCAATAGTCTCAATAGCCGCGCCTTCCGCAAGCTTTACCTTCCATTGAACACCGTTATTCATAACAGGGTTTCCGTCGATATAATAGCTTATTACTCCTTCACCGTCAATAACCGTGGTAAGCTGGTGCCAGCCAATGCTCTGAGGCACTCCGCTGTAGAAATAACCGCCTGAAGCTGTCATTACAATGTAATCTTTATCGTTAGTAATTAAACGGTAGTTACCTCCGAAATACTGACCCTGAATTCCAACACGGAAGTTATGGTTAACCGCGCCTGAATAGAATTTCAGAGTAATAATTGCGTTTTTACCAAGCTGTGCCTCCTCAGGCAGCGTGTAGGAGGCTGTCTGTCCCTTTCCGTTAAAGGTTACTGTTCCTCCGTTAAAATTGTAGCCGCCTTCCGTAAGCTTTGCACCGTTCAATGTCCATTTTGCTGCATCGGTACAGTTTTCGCTGAACACAAGCTCGGCATTTGCAGGTATTTTGTAGCCTTCAAAGGGCACAACTGTAATTTTAAGGGTATATTTTTTTACAAAGCTGCCGTTTGTGTAGGTTACCACCTGACCATTCTGTACCTTTTCACCTTCGGCAACATCAAGAGTTGCAGAAGCACTTTTAAGAGTGTAGGAAACGGCAGGCTTTAAAAGTTCGGAAACGGATACGGTAATTGTTGCCGCAGTTTCATCCACAGTTGCAGGAATATCCGCAACAGAAAAGCTTTCAATACCGTTTTGAACTTCTTCCATTGTTCCTTCTTCTGTAAGAGTGATTGTTTTTGTAAGACCGTAGCCGTCTGTGGTATCGGCATAAAGCTCAATATATTCACCGTTTTTAAGAGCCTCTATGCCGTTTTCTTCTGTATATCCCTTAATTTCGGGTAGCTTAAGTGAAACGGCAATCCGGTCAGCTTTTCTTGTAACATCCGCAACAGAAACCTCATATCCACCGCTGATTTTTTTAATTATAACGCTTGCGGGAGCACCTGTTTTAATTACACCGTCGGCTGTTGCTCCGCCGTTTGCATTAAAGAAGGTTGCGGCAGTAATTCCCAGAGTTTTATGTTTTACTGCATGAACACCGTTATTACTGTCTGTAATTTCAACTGCGGGATTATTGCTGTAAGCCTTCACCTGCTCTGCCGTGGAATCGGGAAGAATTACATAACTGTAGGCTCCGTCGGTGGGGTTTGTGCCGTGGTCTTTGTATACGGTGAAGAAATATCTGTTATAAACCGTGCTTACCGTACTTTCGGTAATTTCAATATCTCTCAGGTTACCGGTGCGTTTTTCACGGATAAGGTTGTATTCCTGCCCGTCAGGGAAATAATATCCCAGACCGCCACTTGGCTCGGAAATATGCGCCCAGTTAAGGGCTTTTGTTTCGATGAAGGTGTCTGCTGTGGCTGTTCCGTCCACCGTAACTGTATTGGAGTTGTCCTCTGCAAGCTTACGGTTTTCAACGGTAGATTCTATAACCGCACCGTTTGTTCCCCGAACCTCGGAGCCTATGCACACGGTTTCGTCATCAAACATAAAGTAGGATTTATTTGCCGAGAAGGTGCCCTCTCCTGTACCTGTCTGAGGATGGTAAGCAATAGCCGCGTATCTGCCGTCTGCCACCGCACCGCCTTCAAGGTTGGAGCCGTTGTAGCCGTTGTTATGGGAGCCCCGGGGAATGGTAATTCCGGGCAGGCGGTACATATCCACAGTAGCATAGTATGGCTTGTCATACTGGAACATACCGTCCTTTGTGTAGATATAATGCATACCCACACCGTAGTTGTAGCCCCGTCTGTTTTCCTGACTGCCGATTTCCGTACCCTTTGCATCCAGGGCGTTCATTGCCAGGGCTATGGCATAATCAGGGCGCAGATGCACCACTCTTGCCATACGGGCAAAGACCTTTGTGAAATCAGGAACAAAGGCTTCTACGGTTTCGTCTGCCATAATATTTTCAACGGTGGTAACGGCTCTTGCTGAAATGCCGTTTATGTAAACCGCTTCGGAATATGCCTTTGTTTCGTTTACATAGTATTTGATATAGGAAGCAAGCTTAGGCTTTTCCGTATCGGGAGCCATTTCATAAAGTACGGCAAGGTGGTTAACAAAACCGATACCTCCGTTGCCGTCGGCATAGGGACCACGACCCTTTACCATGGAAAATCCCTGGGTTTTGTAAATTACGGGAGCTATGGATTCATATGCCATTTTCAGGAGCATAGCCGTTTTGGCTGAGCCCACATCGTGCTCTGTGCCCTTGAAAATGTAGGAGTTACGGATGCCGCTCTGCCAGGTGGAATAGTTGTAGCTCAGGGTGTAGGGCACATTGCCGTGGTAGGGTGCAGAGCCGTCTGCCTCGTGGAAGCCGTCGGTATCGTTGGTATAACGGAAAAGGTTGAAATGGAATTTATAGGCATCTTCAAACTTGCCGTCGCTGTTTCCAATAAGCGCAGCTCTCATCATAACCGCCCAGGAAATATCCACACCGTTGGAACCGGCAACTCCGCCGGTGGCACGGTTGTAGTTGGGGGTGAAGGTATCTATGGTTTTCATAAGTCCGTCAAACAGCTCTTTGTTTTCGGGACGCATCATTTCTTCATAATAATAGCTGCAAATTGCTTCAACATCCCTGGGTGCATGGAATTCAATCATCGCCCAGTCAACATGGGCTCTTGTTCCGTAAAGACCGTCGGGATAATAATAGCTAAGCAGGGTTTCGTTGTAATAATTCTCATACAAAAACCTGAGGGCTTCAATAATCCGGTTTATGGTGTATTCGTCATTGTAATATCTGCTGCCCTTGGTTTTTGTAATCTGTGCCATTGTGTTCAGCTGACGGAAAGAATTGTAAACATTAAAGCTCCATTCCCCTTCGGTAAAGGGTTTGTTCGAGAACATATCAAACCCAATTTCACCTTCGGGCATGGTGGCAATGTAGCCGTCCATTACTCTGTCCTGAGCCGCAAGCTTTTCAAGGTAGTTTTCGTTTGTAAGGTCAGCACCCTCTACGGTGCCGTAATTGTAAAAATTCCAGCGGATTCTTTCAAACTCTTCCATTTCACCTTTTGCTTCTGAGCCCGCAAAATTGTTAATTACGGCAACAATTTCCTGCTCACTTTCAAATGGAAGCTCCGTTTTGAGTGCTTTGCACAAATTGATTTTCTCAATGCTGTCAAGTGTGCCGATTTCCTCGTCAACACCAAGGTCCTCTGCATATTCCATAAGCACAATCTGTCCGTCGGTAACGGTTTCTATGCTGTTGAAGGCATCAAGAGGCTGTGCAGAAACAACAAGAGGGTCTGTGCGGTAGGTTTCACCCTTTGTTTCGTCAATATCCACAGGAGTTACCTGACCCACAATTGTTTTTCCCAGAAGGTACACACCAAGGTCTAACGCTTTTTCCCTTGAAATGAGTCTGTCACCGGTTTCTTCAACCACATACCAGCGATATATACTTTCGCCTTCTTTTTTGGGGGCTTCATAATCATAAGTGATTTCCGCTTCTGTTCCGACCACCCCGGTACCACCGATTTCAACCCGGTCAAGCACAGGCGGAACAAAGGGAGCAAGGGCACTTTCGGTCATTACTGCTTCCAGGGTTCCGGTTTCATAGCCGAAAATGTTTCTTGCAGAAACAACGGCTTTAATTTCCTTTCCTGAATCTGCCGCCTTTGGTGTAAAGGAAAGGGAGCTTCCCGTTTCTCTCAGCTCACCCTCCACATACCAGCTTGCGGTGTATATGGGAGATTGTCCCGATTTGTCGGTATACTCTACATTTGCGGTAATTTCCGCTGTTTCGCTGTTCTGTGTCAGGCTTAAATCCGAAAGAACAGGGCTTTCAAGCTTCATAACAGAAACCGCGTCGGTGTACACAATGTTATACGCGCTGTTGTCTCCCCAGCCTGATCTCTGCTGAATGTTAAAGCCGGTTACGGATTTCAAGGCTGTAAGGCTTTCGCTCTGCTTTGTAAGAACACCGTTTATGTAAAGCTTTGTGCCGGTTTCGGAAACATTTATTACCACACGGTTCCAGCCTTTTTTTCTTGGAATGGCATTGCCGTTTACATCTGTATATGTTATGTTTGTGGAGGAGCCTGCACGACCACGCCAGCTTGCGTTATAGCTTTTGGAAATGTCGTAGCCCACCATAAGGGTTGTACCTCCACCCACCAGGTCATAGGTAAGGTTAGATATTGCGGAAGCCGTTGCATTGTCATAAACATAAAGGTTTATAACATAGCTGTCTGCATCCATGATGTAGCTTGTTGCCACATTGCCTGTTGTCTGACCGGTTGTTTTAAAGCTTTTTGTACCGCTCAGCGCCTTTTCGGAGGACACAATCTGCGTAACAGCAGAGGTGCTCTGGGAGGTCCAGTTTTTTGTGCCGATATCAGGGGAAGCACCGTTTATGCCTGCACCTGCGGTCTTTTCAAAATTTTCAAAAAGAATAACCTCGCCAATTGTTTCATCAACAGTTACCGCTTTTGAAACACCGTTTTTGAAGAGGGTAACCACCTGTGCCCCGGAATCCGGAGCACCTTCAAAAACTGTTTCGTACACGGTTTTTCTTTCGGAATCGGAAAAAGCCTGGTTGTACAGAACAGAATAGTCCCCCAATCCAAGAGCTTCAAGGTTTGCTTTAAGGTAGCTGTCTGTTTCCTCAGCTGTTGCAAAGCTGAGAGTAACCGCTTCTGCAGAAACCGGCATTATTCCCGTACCGATAAGCATACAAAAACCAATTGTAAGTGCTAAAATTTTTCTCATTTGTATTTCTCCTTCCTGATAGTTTTCCATAATTATATTATAACACAAAATTTGCCGTTTTTGTATACACTTTTAAAAAAGTTTTTTCAAAACCCATTGAATAATATACGCTTTTTAAAAATTCTTTGTATTTTTTTTTTCAAGTTCGTTTTCAGCATATTTAATTTAACTGAAAATCAAAAGGTTGTTCAAGCCCCTTGCCATTTCAAACCCGGGAGGATGAAGAGAATAAAAAAACGGAGCATCCGCGGGGGACACTCCGGTTATTTGTCAGCCAAGAAGTACAAGGGGAATCATAATGGGGTTTGCGTGTCCCCGTGCTGTTACGGTAACGGGTATGCGGTTAATGAATTTCACATTTTCACCAACATGAATTGTCATTTCCCACACCTCGGTGCCGTCCTTCACCTTACAGGCTGTACGGTTTTGCATATAGCAGGTTTTACGGTAATCCGCAGTCCAGCCTTCGGGAAGATTTACATCAATTTCCATATGGTAAGGCCCGGATTTTTTACAGGTAAATATAACCTTAACCCTGAAATCCTCACCCGGGCGTACCTCAGGGTCTTTTTCATATTCCACAACCGCGTCGGTGTGAATGTTGGAAATCTCAAAGGAAAGGGGACTTCTCTCCATTACCTTTTGGGGGTAGCCGTCCAGGATTTTTGCCATTTTTTCAGGCTCTGCCTCAGTTTCACCTTCTGTATAACACACAACAATATCATAAGCCTTCATAACATCCGGCATTGTTCCCATAACGCGTTGTGTAAGAGTGGTACAATCCTTGGGAATAAGCCCGGCGTAGGAGGCGTTAATACAGTTGGTGATGATTCTGTCACCGATATATTCCTGCCAATCCTGAGGAATTTTATCTTTACCCATAACAATACCAAGGGTTGCGCCAACGGTAGCGGCAGTACAGTCGGTATCGTCTCCGCAGTTTATTGCGTAAATCATACTTTTTTTGAAATCTCCCTCACCGTAAATAAGACCAAGCACGGTGAAGCCCACATTTGCAGGAGCCTGGAACCAACCCAGGTCAGCGGTATCCGCAACAAGCTTCTGACGGATTTCCACCCAGTCTGTTCCATTGTCATAGCCTTCAAGAACGGTTTTTATGCATTTTGCAACACGGCAGTCTTCCGGAATGAAGGTAAGGGCTTTTTCAACAAGAGTGCGGACATCACTCTCAAAAAAAGCCATACTCTGCATTGTTGATGTGAAAATTTCCGCATATGTACCTTCACCGTAGCCGTGGTCAATCTGCGCATCCATAATTGCATATTTTGCGGCAATGTTTGGGCAGCCGGGAGCAAGGCAAGCCATATTTCCGAACGAATCCAGGCACCGTTGGAATGCTGCCAAATGTTTTTATAATGACCGGAAAGCGGAGGAAGAAGCCCCATTTCCATGTTGCTTTTACCAATTCCGTATTCATTCCATAAGGGGGCAATAATGCTGAGCCAGTACTCTGCAAGAACATTTGCCGTAAGGGACTTTGGGCCTACCTGCTGCATAGCCGCAAGCCACACAAGCTGAAGGTCCAGGTCGTCGTTCGGAAGGGGTTCCCCCTTTTCGGTTGTAAAGCCGTTAATGTTCTGCATATTGGTGTTCATTTCAAAGGGTGCACCCATTGTACCGCCTATGTTTTTACCAATCCAGCAGCCGTGAACCTTGTTTCTGTACTCTTCTTTATTCAATTTAATTAACATAAAAAGCACCTCTTTATTTTTTCTCAATTCTATTATACATCCCAAAAAGAAAAAAGTAAATTGTCAATTTATGATTTTATTATCAATCTATTACTTGTTTTGCCTTTTTCGGCTATTTTGGAAGAGCTATAAGCACCGTGCGGACCGTACTGTCGTATGCCAGAATGGCAGATTCCCTGCCGTTTGTAACGGATATCATTCTCAGGGTTCCTTCCCGTTCATTTTTAACGGCCCCCCAGCCCAGGGTTTCAATTATGCTGAGATATACCATAAATTCAAACTGAACAAAATCGTAAGAATATATAACGCTGTTTTCCTTTTCTTCCTTTTCTTTAACAGGTCTGCCGGTTATATATTCATATGCCGGCAGGCTTGTGCCCGGATAAAACAGCTCGGCATACGCCTGACCGTTTGCAGGAGCTTCCGTTTTTTCGGTTTTGCCGAAATATTCACCGAGAGGCTTGTTTATGTTTTTCTCTATTAAAAAAATGTCGTTAATCGGGATTGCAAGGTTCAGGTTCTGTCCTGCGTTCAGTCCTGCCGAGGTTATGCCTATAACCTCACCTTTGTTGTTAAACACAGCTCCGCCGCTGCTTCCCTGGGAAATGGGTGCAGAAATCTGAATGTATTCCCTGCCTTCAATTTCTCTGGATATGTTGGAAATGAGCCCTTCGGAAATGGTGTTATCCAGCCCCTGAGGGCTACCTATACAGAAAATTTCCTGACCGTTTTTAATCTGTGAGGAATCGCCCATTTTCACAGCCTTGAAGCCTTCGCCCGAAACTTTAATTATGGCTATGTCCTTTTCCTTGTCACAACCCAGAAGCAGTTCAACCTCGTGGGTTTCTCCCTCTGCAGTAAGTATCATTGCCGAGGCGGCATCCTCAACGACATGGTAGTTTGTAACCGCTGTTCCGTTCTCATCTATGAAAAATCCGCTGCCGGTAGCATACAGATTCTTTTTAACATCATAAACTCCTATAAGGAACACAGCCCCCGAAGCAAGCTCGGAAATCTGTTCGGCATTGTAAAAGGCTCCGGTATCCGGTTTGCTCTCCGAAGCAGCAATGCTGATTTTTATCCGGGCAGAGGTATCCGCAATACGGTAAATTACCGTTGCAATTTCCCCACGGGTGATATTTTCCGTAGGTGCAAAATTGCCTGCGCTGTCTTTACCGGTGAGAACACCGGCGCGGTAAAGCATAATAACCTCGTTGTAAAACTCATCAGTATTTGCCATATCGCTGATTACAGAAATATGTGTGTTTATGTTATCAAACTCGTTAAATGGAAGAGCATTTCCCAGAATATACGCCACCTGAGCCCGGGTTGCGGCTTTTTCGTATCTTCCGGAAAACTGACCCTGGGTTATTATGGCGTTTTCCTCTGCATAGCTTACCCAGGGAATGTACCATTTTTCCGGTTCATTTTCCATTTCAATTTCAGTTTTGTTATACTGTGCGTTAAGTCTGCAGGCAAAGGCTATAACCTCAGATATGCTTACCAGTCCGTAAGGAGAAAATTTTCCTTCCCCTACACCCTCTGTAAAGCCGTAGCAATAAGCACCGGTAACACCACCGTAAAACCAGTCACTTTCGGACACGTCTGAAAAAAAGCCTGCCGGATATTCTCTCACCCGTTCAAAGGCTTGGGATTCCGTCGATGCCGCCACAGGTACAGCCAACATTGATATAATAAGTAAAAAAGCAAAAAATTTCTTCATTGTTTTTGTCCTCCTTGATTCTGTATTTTAATTATACACTTTTTGTTTATTCAATTCAATAGTTTTTTCCAAATTTCATATTTTGTTCACATTTTGCCAAAGCGGTATGCTTTCCGTTATGTAAACCAACTGAGGTGTGAAGAACATGGAACGGAGAAAGGTGAAAAGAAGAGAAAAGCCCCCCTTGACTAAAGGGGGGAAGCACGGCATCAGCCGGGCAGGGGGGGATTTGAGGGAACAGGAAAGAGGTTACGAGAACACGATGCTCCGTTATGTAAACCAGACGAGGCGTGTGGAATAGGAGATACGGTAATATATAATAAGAAATATGTAGTTTGCAGGAATGAGCTTCCTCTTTACCTCTGTCATTCCGAACTTTACTCCCCTGCTTACCGCAAATACCACTCAAGAATTCCCGGAAAAAATTTTTAATTTTTTTTTAAAAAACTATTGACAAATGAAAAAAACCATGCTATAATAAAAGCGTAATCGATAATGATAATGATTATCAGTTATGTAAAGCAATAATCCGAAGAGAGGTGGTGCGATGTTAAAACACAGTAAGCAGCGGGATATGATTCTTGAATATCTCAAAGGTACAAAGGCTCATCCCACACCCGAACAGGTATATGCGGACTTAAAGCTTTCGCACCCCGAACTTGGGATTGCAACGGTTTACCGCAACCTGAAGGCTCTTTATGAGCACGGGCTTATACGCAAGCTCAATGTAGGTGAAGGGAAGGACCGTTACGATGCGGACATCTCAAATCATTACCACTTTGTGTGTGAAGTGTGCGGAGAGGTCAGCGACCTTTATGAAGATGACCTTGAGGTGGTTTTCAAAAAGGATACCGGTTTAACGGTAAAAACGCAGGAGCTTTATTTTTGCGGCACCTGTAAAAAATGCAATAAAAAAATAAATTAATTATAATGGAGGAAACTAAAAATGAAAAAGTTTGTATGTTCTGTGTGCGGTTATGTTCACGAAGGAGATTCTGCCCCCGAAAAATGCCCTGTATGTAAGGTGCCTGCAGAAAAGTTTAAAGAGATGGTAGAAGGTGCGGCTCTTGCTGCCGAGCACGAATATGGCGTATACGCAAAAACCGTTAAAAATAACCCTGATATCAGCGAAGAAGATAAAAAGTTCATCTTTGACCAGCTTATGGCAAACTTCAACGGTGAATGTGCTGAGGTTGGTATGTACCTTTGCATGGCAAGAATTGCTCACCGCGAAGGCTATCCTGAAATCGGTCTTTACTGGGAAAAGGCTGCTTACGAGGAGGCTGAGCACGCAGCTAAGTTTGCAGAGCTTTTAGGTGAGGATTTAGAGCCCAACATGAAGGCCACCACAAAGGATAACCTTGCTTGGAGAGTTATTGCGAATACGGTGCAACTCAGGGCAAATTTGACCTTGCATCCTGCGCAAAGAAAAACGGTCTTGATGCTATTCACGATACTGTACACGAAATGGCAAGAGACGAAGCTCGGCACGGTAGAGGTTTAGAGGGTCTCTTAAACCGCTATTTTAAATAAAAATAGATACAAATAAATACGATTTGATACAGAGGTTGAGGGTTCTCAACCTCTGTTTTTATGCAGTTTTTAGGTGTGAATGTTTCGTGTACTTCCTGGTCACGAAACTACGATGATTTTTCAAGTGAAAAAATAATGATTTAAGGGCGAATAAGGGATGAACAAGGGAAAGAAATTTTTAAGATGAATTTTCCTGTGTCTTCCCTTGTTTTGCTTTCAAATACAGTTATATCAAGG
>JAZQCS010000054.1:0-10358 GCA_045546415.1 Clostridia bacterium
GTTACACAACCTTTGATAAGAAAAACTATTACTATCCCGATTTGCCCTGTGCATATCAGATAACCCAGATTAACCATCCCATTTGTACCAATGGCCTGGTTACCCTTAAAACCTCCGAAGGTACAAGAGATATCAGAATTAAACAGATTCACATGGAGGAGGACGCAGGCAAGCTTGTTCACAGCGGAAACTTCTCTTTTGTGGATTTCAACCGTACCAGCGTACCTCTTATTGAAATTGTAACCCAGCCTGATTTCCGCAGCGCGGAAGAGGTTGTAACTTACCTTAACAAGCTTAAGGCTATGTTCCGTTCGGGCGGTATTTCGGAATGTGAAGAAGGCGCAATGCGTTGCGATGTTAACATTTCCGTTCGCCCCGAAGGAAGCACCGAGTTTGGCGTAAGAACAGAAATTAAGAATATGAGCTCCTTTGAGGCAATTGAAAAAGCTATCCGTTATGAGGCTCAGCGTCACATTGATGCCATTGAGTTTGAGCTTGAGGAGCTTGTTCAGGAAACAAGGCGTTTTGACGACGCCTCCGGCAAAACCTTTGCAATGAGAAACAAGGAAACAGAGGCGGATTACCGCTATTTCCCCGATGCAAACCTTATGCCCATTGTAATTGACGATGAGTGGCTTGAGAAAATTAAGGCAAACAAGCCCGAAGCAGTTGATGAAAAAGCTGAGCAGTACCGTGAAGCAGGCATTTCCGACAAGGAAATTGATATGCTCATCAGCAACCACATAATAAGCAAGCTTCTTGATGATGTTGTGGCAACGGGCTGCAATGCAAAGGATGTTGCAGCATGGATTCTTACCGACTGTGCAGGAATTCTCCGTAAGGACGGCAAAACTCTTGGCGAGCTTGAAATTACTGCACAGCAGCTTTCTGCCATTGTAAAGATGGTAGATTCCGGCAAAATTAACCGCGTTGCCGGTAAAAAAGTGCTTATTGCAGTTATTGAAGAAGGGGTTGACCCGGAAGCTTACTGTAAGGAACAGGGCTTTGATGCCAAGGTTGACACCTCAGTTGTTGAGAGTGTAATTGATTCTGTTCTTGACAACAACGCTCAGGCAATTGAAGATTATAAGAACGGTAAAACCAAGGCTATTCAGGCTGTGTTCGGTGCTTGCATGAAACAGCTTAAGGGTGCTGCAGACCCTGCCGTTATCAAACAGCTTCTTGAAGAAAAACTGAAAGAAAGATAGTAAAAAAAAGGCGGGCTTGCGCCCGTCTTTTTTCTTAAAAAATTATGAAAAAAATTTTATTTATCCCCGTAGGGGGTACAATATGCACCGCTCTTACCGAAAAAGGCACTCTTGATGTAAGCAGAGGTGCAGGTGCAGTTATAATTGAAAATTTCAAAAAAAGCGGCTCGCCCTTTTCCGGTGATACGGAGTTTGTTGTGGCGGAAAATCTTATGATTTTAAGCGAAAATATGACGGTGGAAAAATGGAACCTTATGCTGGATACATACCGAAGCTATGAGGAAGCATTTGACGGTGTGATTTTTGCTCACGGCACCGATACCCTTGGGTTTTCGGCAGCTCTGTTTTCACTTATGCCCAAAAAAGTGCCGGTATTTTTTGTTTCAAGCAACGCAAGGCTTGATTCTTCGCGGGCAAACGGTAATGAGAATTTCCGTTGTGCCGTTGAATGCATATGTTACGGCATAGCTCCCGGAGTTTATGTGCCATATAAAAACATTTCCTCCGGGAAAATGCTTTTGCATTTCGGTTCCCGCATTAAGCAATGTCCGTGTTATTCGGAGGATTTTGAAAGCGATGGTGGTTTTGACCTTTCTGAAGGGAATTATGAAAAGGTTTTGCACCTTATTGCAAACAGCCCGGAGGAAACAGCTTTGCCCGAAGCACTCTGGAAAAAGCTCCGCCTGAAGGATGAGGTTCTTGTGCTTATGCCTTATGTGGGGCTGAATTATGAAGCGGTGGATTACAGCAGGTTTTCCGCTGTGCTTCATGGCACATACCATTCGGGAACAGCCTGCACGGGAAAGGGTAAAAACTCCATTCTCCGGATGCTTGAACTGTGCCGCGGCAAAGCCGATGTTTACCTTTCTCCCTCAAAGGCGGAAGGGGAAATATACGACACAGTAAGGGTTATATCCGAAAACAGCGGTATTGAATTTTTGTACGGTGACACCTTTGAGCTTGCCTATGCCAAACTGCTTACAGCGTATTCGGTTTTTGATAATAAGGAAGACATAATAAAATTTGTAAAGGGTTGATAAACTTGACAGAAAAATTGTATGAACAAAGTGCATATCTTTGGGAATTTACCGCAAAGGTGCTGAGCTGTGAAAAAAACGGGGACAGCTATGCGGTTGTTCTTGATAAAACCGCCTTTTTCCCCGAAGGCGGCGGACAGGGTGCAGATAAAGGAACCCTGAACGGGGTGGATGTTCTTGATGTGCAGATAAATGATGAAATAATAACTCATAAAACCGCGGAGCCGATTCAGGTTGGTGCAGAGGTAAAGGGTGTGCTTGACAGAGAGCTTCGTTTTGCCCGGATGCAGAGTCATAGTGCGGAGCACGTTGTTTCGGGAATTGTTCATTCTATGTTTGGCTATGAAAACACGGGCTTTCATATGAGCGAGAAGATAATGACGGTGGATTTCAGCGGTCCACTTACAAAAGAGGATATTACAGATATTGAGCTTCGTGCAAACAAAGCGGTTTATGCAAACACAAAAATAACTGCGTTTTTCCCCACCCCCGAAGAGGCGGAAAAAATACAGTACCGCAGTAAGCTTGAAATAACCGAAGGTTTGCGCCTTGTTACTATTGAAGGCGTGGATTGCTGTGCCTGTTGTGCGCCTCATGTGGGAGCAACGGGAGAAATCGGTCTTATTAAGGTTATAGATTTCTGCCCAAACAAAGGCGGTACAAGGCTTGAGGTTGTTGCAGGTATTTTTGCACTTGAGGATTACATTTCCTTAAACTCCGCAAACAAAGGCTTTATGAAGCTGTTTTCCGCAAAGCGTAACGAGGTGGAGGAGGCGGTAAGCCGTCAGAATGACCTTGTAAATGAACTGCGCGGAGAAAACTCAAGGCTTTTAAAACGCCTTGCAATTGCAGAGCTTAATCCCAACGAGGCAGGGGACTCGGCTTATGCTTTTTGTGAGGGCCTTTCCTACGACGAGCTTCGTCATTGCTCAAATTACCTTCTGGAAAAGGGCGTGAATGTGTGCGTACTCCTTTCCGAAACAGAACCCGGCAGCTACATTTATGTGGTAAGCAGCGAAAAAACCGATGTTAAACCCATTGTGGCAGAGCTGAACCTGACATTTTCCGGAAAAGGCGGCGGCAAACCCAATTATGCCCAGGGTAAAATTTCTGCACAGGGTACGGCAGAAATAAAAACGGCTCTTGAAAAAATTCTTGCATAAAAATCTTGTATAGCAAAAAGGCTGAACGATTGATTTCGTTCAGCCTTTTGTCGTATGTTCCGTCGGTTTTCCACCAACCCCATCGTAGGGGCGATTCACGAATCGCCCGACTTGTAATGTCCCGGAAAGCTCTAAGATTATTGGTAAAAACCGCCGTTTGCAATATATGTTTCAGTTTCATCTCCAAAAAGAATTTTAAAATTGTTAACACCTGTAATCGGAACTTCTATGTCTACGGGTTCAGATGTTTTGTTCATAACATTCTCATACAGAAGCTTTCCGTCTCCTATTATTTTTATACTTGATTCTCCGTCCCAACTGCTTCCTTCCGGGACAAAAAGCGTAGCTTTAAATTTGCTGTATTTTTTATTTAACAATACTTCACAGCAAACATTACCATAGTCAGAGCCTAATGTATCTTCATAATAAACATAGCTATCATAAAAATTTCCATAATTGTCAAAAAGATTGTTTCCCTCATCCAGAAAAGCATTTACTTCTGCAATGTTTTCAACATCTTCGAGTTTTAATGTGGGATATTCAAGCTTTCCGTCCATATTTCCAAGATAAACAGTTTGTTCTTCTTCATCCCAAAAAACTGCTTTGCCAAAAGCTGAGGATACGGCACGAACGGGAATATATGTAGTGCCGTTATAAATCATAGGTTGAACAACTGTTCCGTTGGCATCGGTGCATATAAATTCTTTGCCGTCTAAAACAATTTTAATTCCGTTAACAATTACATCATAGAGTGTAGTTGTATTTGTGGCAAATACAGCTCCTCCGGCTATAGTTGCCCCAATCAGCACACCTGCAATTAACCCCTGGAATCTCTTTTTCATTTTAATTTACCTCCATGTGTTATATGTTATGTTATATATTATAACATATAATAATATTGTTTGTCAAGATATAATTTAAATAGAGGTGAAATGCTGTGGAAGAAAAGCTTATAATAAATAAAAAGAATTTAAAAGGCGAAGACGGGTACAAAACATTTTCTGTAAGGATAAAGGATGAAACCGTTTTGAAATTAAACAAATTGTCGGAGGAAACCAATCGTTCAAGGAACGAACTTATTAATCTTCTGTTGGATTATGCCATCAGCAACAGCGAGGTTAAATGATGGAACTTCCAAGGCGAAAACCGACAAGGCTGAAGGAATATGATTATTCGGCACCGGGTGCATATTTTATTACAATATGTACCCACAACAGAAAAAATTTATTTTCAAATATCGTAGGGGCGATTCACGAATCGCCCGAAAATAAATTAACTCAATATGGAGAATTTGCAGAACAGATTATCAAAATGCTGTCGGACAGGTTTAATGTTTCTATTCCCCGATATGTAATTATGCCAAATCATATTCATATGATTATAGAAATTCACGAAGATGAAAAACGGGCGATTCGTGAATCGCCCCTACAATGCCACCGTTCGATTATTGATAAAATGGTGGGATATTTAAAAATGAATGTATCCAAAAAGATACACAAGACAAACAATGAAATAATTTGGCAAAGGTCGTATCACGACCATATCATACGGGGCGAAAAAGATTACCGGAAAATATGGGAATATATTGATACAAATGTCATAAAATGGACTGATGATTGTTTCTATAATAATGAAACGGAGCAGTAAAATACTGCTCCGTATTTCTTTAATAAAACGTTGCAACCTCCTGCTCGGGAACCGAGGCGGGAGTTTTTTCAATAAAATTCATCAGAGGGCCTTCCTTGTTGCCGTAAGCCTTATGCTTTCCTACGGTGATTTTTGCGGTCAGGGTAATCCAGTCACGGCTTTTCAGCCCGTGGTCTTTTGCGCCCGTACACACAAAGCCCTTGAAAGCAATGTCGTCTACACAACAGGTCATAACATGTCTGCCGATAATAAAACTGTCGGCAGGCATACCACCCTGAACACCTACAATGCCCTTGAACTTCACGGTTTTGCCGATGTATTTGTCGGTTTCCTCCGAAAAATCACGGAACCATATTGCGTAGTCACGGTCGGCAATTTCAATAACCTTTGCCTCTATATCGAAGGGAAGTGGGTCTTCAATTTTGTCGTACTGTACATTTCCCAGCTTATCCTCGTAAATTATATCCGCCTGACGGCTTATTCCGCGAACAATTTTATGGAGATTTTCCTGAGGGATTTCCGGGCTCCAGCGATTGAAAATAACCAGCTCGCAGGAGGTGAGCTTATCCACTACAAGACTTCTCATGTTGGCGTTGTAATTCTCATAGGTGCGGCTGTCCGCAAAGGTGATTTCCTGGTAAATAAGCCAGTTTTCAGGAACGGCTTTCACCAGGGAATCTATCTGCCACATACCGTTGTACTCAACAAGAACACGGCGAGGGGCATACTTCATGTCAAGTGCGGCAAATTTCTGGGGAGTAAGAGCACTTTCTTCTTCTATATTAACGATAACAAGGTTTTTCTCGGCAGATTTCTCGGGGCGGTATTCCTCTTCGCCCTCCTCGCACACAATGAGCAGGGTTTTTTCTCCGGAGGCAAAACGCTCATCCTCTAAGGTGTCCTGAATAAATTTTGTTTTACCCGACTCTAAAAAGCCGGTAAAAAGATAAATCGGTACTTCCATTGCAGTTCTCCTTCTTAAATGCCGAATAATTCAGAAACAGCGGCTTTATCAAGCTTTGAACCGATAACACAGATTCTTCCGATAACATCTGCACCGCCTGAACGGACATCAGGCTCACCGGGAATATAGTCAAAGTGAATCCAGCTTCCGTTTTCGCCTTCAACAATGCCCTTTGCACGGAGAACCATGCCGTACTCTTCGGCGTGTACAAGTTCCCTGAGAGCAGAAAGAATCTGTTCTTCGGTGAATTTGTGAGTTGTTTCAACTCCCCAGCTTGTGAACACTTCGTCGGCGTGGTGATGGTGATGATGCTCATGGCAATCGCAATGCTCATCGTGGTGGTGATGGTCGTGGACATGATGATGCTCATGGCAATCACAATGCTCATCATGGTGGTGATGGTCATGGTCATGGTGATGCTCATGGCAATCACAATGCTCATCGTGGTGGTGATGGTCATGGTCGTGATGATGCTCATGACAATCGCAATGCTCATCGTGGTGGTGATGGTCGTGGTCATGATGATGGTGTCCGCATTCGGGACAGATTTCCTCGTGGTGAGCAAGCTCTTCAAGAGCGTGGTCGAGAGAACTTTTATGCTCCATAGCATCCTTCAGCTGAGCACCGGTAAGCTTATCCCAGGGAGTAGTTACAATAACAGCTTTTTCGTTGTGCTCGCGAAGAAGCTTAACACAGGTGTCAATTTTTTCCTGAGAAATACCGTCGGTGTGGCTGAGTACAATACAGCCGGCATTTTCTATCTGGTCATTGTAAAACTCACCAAAGTTTTTCATATACATTTTACATTTGTTGGCATCGGCTACTGTTGTGAAAGAGCCAAGCTCTGCACCCTGGTCTGCCACACCCTGTACAGCACGGATAACATCGCTGAGTTTACCTACACCGGAGGGCTCAATGAGAATGCGGTCCGGGGCAAGGTCGGTTAAAACCTTTTTCAGGGCTTCGCCAAAATCACCCACAAGGCTGCAACAGATACAGCCGGAGTTCATTTCGGTAATTTCAATGCCGGCTTCCTTTAAGAAACCACCGTCAATGCCTATTTCACCGAATTCGTTTTCAATAAGCACAAGCTTTTCGCCCTGATACGCTTCGGAAATAAGCTTTTTAATAAGTGTTGTTTTGCCGGCACCGAGGAAACCGGAAAAAATATCAATTTTAGTCATAGTACAAATTCCTTCCTTCATTTAAAGGCTTGCAATAAGGGATGCCGCACCTTCAAGGTCAACACCGCTTACCGATTCAACCTCACCGCAATCGCAGGCAGAAGCAACCTCCGGGTCCATAGGAAGCTTTGCAAGAACGGGAATTCCGTACTGCATTGCTACAGAATCTATGTGGCTTTCACCGAAAATTTTAATTTCTTTTCCGCAATCAGGGCATTTTGCATAGCTCATATTTTCCACAAAGCCGAGAATGGGCACATTCATGGAATTTGCCATTTTTACAGCCTTTTCAACAATCATGGAAACAAGCTCCTGGGGAGATGTTACTATTATAATTCCGTCAAGAGGTACCGACTGGAAAACTGTAAGTGGAACATCACCGGTTCCGGGAGGCATATCAACAAACATAAAGTCAACATCACTCCACACACAACCGGTCCAGAACTGGCGTACAAGGTTGGAAATCATGGAGCCTCTCCACAAAATGGGGTCGGTATCTTCATTTAATAAAAGGTTAGCGGACATAATCTGTGTTCCGTTTTTTGACACGGAAGGAAGCAGACCGTTGTCATTGCCCAGGGCTCTTCCGGTAATTCCGAAGGCTTTGGGAATGGAGGGACCGGTAATATCCGCATCAAGAATGGCGGTGTTAAAACCTTTTCTTTGTAATAAAACTGCAAGGGTAGAGGTAACAAGAGATTTTCCTACTCCGCCTTTACCGCTTACAACTGCAATAACTTTTTTAATATTGCTGAGCTCATGGGGTTTTTCAAGCAGACTTTCGGGTTTGCGGCTGTCGCAGTTTGCCGAACAGGTGCTGCAATCATGTGTACATTCTGTACTCATTTTAAAGGTCATCCTTTCATTCTTTATTTTTCCTATATATTATAAACCCAAAACACAAAAATGTCAACATGGAGAAATTATAAAAAAATTTTTTTGCCGGCAGAAGGTAATGGTAGTAGTCTATTTTTAGGTGAAAAATTGAGAAAAAAACAAGATATATGAAGTAAAAAAAGGATTCAAAGGCACTTTGGCACAAGATGTGGTAAAAGTTTGTTTTTGGTGGTAAATTTTTGTTTATACAAATCATACAAAAAAAAGTTTAAGTTTTCTACATTTTGGGCATTGACTTTATGACAAAAATGTAATATAATTGTAATTAATATGATAGCATGGATTTGGTTTCTCAAAATGAGGAGCCGTTTTCCGGCAACATACTCAAATCTTAAGGAGGGTATTTCATGAAAAACACAATTAAAAAGAGCCTCAGCCTTTTACTTGCATGCTTACTTGTTATGAGCATCTCTGTAATTAGCGTTGCGGCTGAAACCGACGCAGTTGCCCTTACCATTGCTTCTGTAGAAGCTGAAGCAGGCACACAGGTAACTGTTCCCGTAACAATCGGAGCTGACTCAGGTGTAGCTTCCGGTGCCTTTGCTATCGATTACGATAGTTCAGTTCTTGAATTCGTTGAAGCAACTGACGGTAATCTCGATCTTATGCTTTCCGAGGTTGGCGTTACAGCTGACAACGTAAACCAGATTGGTGTAGCATTCGTTGCTGCTGACTTTGAAGCAGTTTCTGCTGAAGGTGGCGTTCTTTTCAACCTTGTATTCAATGTTGCAGAAGGCGTTGCTTCCCAGACATCTGCTCTTGCACTCAACTTTGAAGCTGCAAGAGAAACAGATGACCCCGGTCTTTTCGATGTTGACAGTGCAGCTGTTGAATTCGAAGCAGTAAACGGTGGCGTTGTAATCGCAGGTGCAGGTGAATATGTTCCTGCAACTGTTACTCTTGCTGAAGTATCCGGTCTTCCCGGCGAAACAGTTAACGTTCCTCTTACAATCACAGCTGATTCTTATGTAGTATCCGGTGCTTTCACTGTTGAATATGACGGTGCAGCTCTTGATTTCGCAGGTTACACCGACGGTGAGCTTGCAGGCATCACTCAGCTTGAAGTTGCTGACACAGCTGACGGTGAAGCAGCAGTTGGCGTTATCTTCTCCACAGAAGATGCAGCATCTGCTATCGTTGCAGGCGGTACAATCGCAACTCTTCAGTTCGCAATTGCTGAAACTGCAGCAGCTGGTAACTACGAACTTACATTTAACCTTGTAAGACCCGATGATGAGCTTACACAGGGTGGTGTTGCTACAGCTGACGCTCTTGATACAGAAGCTACATTTGTGGATGGCGTTGTAACAGTTGAAGAAGTTGTTACATCTACCGATGTTACATTCGTAGTAACTCCTGAAAACGCTACAATTGAATTTAACGGTGAAACTCAGGAAGCTATCGAAGGCTACGCTACATTCGAAGCAGTAGCATTCGGCGAAAAGGCTTACAAGGTATCCGCTGAAGGTTACATCACAGCTGAAGGCACAGTTAATGTTGCTGAAGATATGGCTGATGTTGAAGTAAACCTTGAAGAAGTTCCTGCTCCTACATCTACAAATGTTACATTTAATGTAACTCCCGCTGATGCTACAGTTACTCTTAACGGAGTTTCTAAAGTTGCAGTTGATGGCGTAGCAGTATTTGAGGATGTTGAATTCGGTACATATACATACAGCGTAGCTAAGGAAGGCTATGTAACAGCAACAGCTGAAGTAACAGTTGCTGAAGGTATGGCAGCAGTTACAGTTGCTCTTGAAGAAGTTCCTGTAGAGCCTGATACAGCTCCTGTTCCTGAACTTGTAGGTCTTAGAACTTATGCTCAGAGCTACGATGCTGAAACTCAGACAATTACAGTAACCTCTCTTGATACAAATGCAACCGCAGGTATCGCTATTGTTATTGAAAATGCTGCTCTTGCGGATTACACTACTGATTCCGGTAATGGTTTATCTGTGACAAACTCCAACGGTTACAGATACTTTGTTGCAAGACAGACAAACGGCACAAGCCAGACATTTAACATTTACTATACAGATGCAGAAGGTACAAAGTACACATATGTTGTAAACTTCAGCTTCATCGCTGACCCCAGCGTTATCGGCTTTGACGATATTCTTACACTTCGTATAGATAATATTGCATACACAGCATCCAACAAGAGAGTTACACTTACAGTAGATAACTACAGTGTACTTGCAGCTTCCGCATCTCACGGTGCATTGCTTTATGTTGCTGATCCTGATGTAACAGCTACA
>JAZQCS010000055.1:0-2179 GCA_045546415.1 Clostridia bacterium
TGGCAACAAACTCTGCTATGGCAGGCAAAAAGAACAATTGGATTGATTTTGATGCCGAAAGTGGCTCGGATGAAGAATTTTTCAGACTTATCAACGAAATTATTGAAGGTAAACCTGCTAAAAATGAGCTTTACGGTTACCGCGAAATTTCAATTTTCAAAAACGGTGTTACTCTGTAATTAAAAACTAAACCTCCGCATAAATATAGAATGTAGATTCTGTAAATGCGGAGGTGTTTTTTTGTTTATAAGCAGAAAAAAATTTCTGAAATCACTTTATTTTATCATTTTGCTTTTAATGTTAATTGAGTATTTTTCAGTTGAACTGTACTGCATGAATCCCAATAATAAATTTATGCAGCACACTTATATTTCAAAACAGGACAGCCCTATAAAAAGTATTTTAAATAAAACAGGCAAAAGCATATCAAAGCTCAAAAACCCTCTGACCTTCGCAAAGGTTGTATCTGCAAATTTCAGCGAGATGCCCCAACCGGAAATCACAGCGGAAAAAGTTGAGAAATTACCGCAGACACAGGAGTTTGCACCCTCACCGGTTGAAAAAACCATCGATTCAGCTTCAGGAAATGTAACAATTTTGCAGAGCTTGTCCATAAAAAATCAGACATCATATAACATAAGCAAGGAAAAACTTATTGAAAGAGGAATTCCCTTCACAATCAACAGCAGCAATGGCCCTCAGGTTTTAATTATCCACACGCACGGAACAGAAAGCTATACTCCATCGGAGAAATATTCCTTTGAATATACTGAAAACACACGAACAACAGACCCGGATTACAATGTAGTAAGGATAGGAACAGAGGTTGCGGATATTTTGAAATCACACGGGATTAATGTTATTCATGATGTAACAATGTATGATTACCCTGATTATAACAGCTCCTACGACAAGGCGTACTATGGAATTCAGGCAATGCTGAAAAAATACCCCTCAATACAGATTGTTCTTGATATCCATAGAGATGCCGTTAACACAGAAACCGGTGAAACAGTAAAGCTTGTAGGTGATGTGAAGGGTGAAAAGGCAGCACAGATTATGTTTGTTGTAGGAACGGATGAATGCGGCTTTTCTCATCCAAACTGGGAATATAACTTGAAATTTGCTACACTTCTTCAAAATAAGCTTTATGAAATCAGCCCTTCCCTTGTGCGTCCGATAAATCTGCGGACCTCTCGGTTTAATCAGCATTTTACAAAGGGGTCGCTCATTGTTGAGGTAGGTACAAACGGCAACACACTTGATGAAGCTTTAATTTCCGCAAAATATCTTGCCGAGGCAGTAAAGCTTACTGTGGATGATATGAAATAATTATATACCTTTTTCTAATCTTTCTTTTCGCAAAGCTTTTCTTTTCACAGCAGAATCAAATTCGGCTTTTTCTTCATCCGTTTCAAGAATAAGCTTAGGCACCGTCCGCGGTCTGTCATTTTCATCAATTGCCACCATTACAAAATAAGCCTTGTTTATAAGAGTTCTCTCTCCCTGCAGAGTTTCTTTATAGGTTTCAACGCAAATCTCCATCGAGGTGTTAAATGCAGCTGTGATGTAACCTTTAATCAGAATTGTGTCGTTACGGTACGCAGGTTTTTTGAATTGCAGATAATCCACCGCAACGGTGCTTACATCCATTCCCGAATGACGCCTTGCGGTAACTCCCGCTACAATATCAATCCAGCCCATGAGCGTTCCCCCGAAAATTCGTTTATTACCGTTTAAATGTTCCAGGGTTACTATCTGCACCTGATATGTTACAGAATCCGATACCTTCTTCAAAAAAATCACTCCTTTTCTTTATTTTAATTCATTTTCGCTTGAAATATAAATTTCAATAGTGTATAATATTATAAAAAGGCGGTGATTTTTTGGAAAAATATTATATGGCTGAAGCTTTAAAAGAAGCAGCAAAGGCTTTTGATGCGGATGAGGTCCCGGTTGGCGCAGTTATAGTCCGAAGGGGCGAAATAATTGCAAGGGGGTACAACACCCGTGAGAGTAAAAAATGTCCCCTCGGACACGCTGAAATAAATGCTATTTCTGAGGCTTCTGAAAAGCTTGGAAAGTGGAGACTTTCCGACTGCGAAATATATGTAACCTTAGAACCCTGCCCCATGTGTGCCGGTGCAATAATCAATTCCCGGGTAAAAAGAGTTATCTA
>JAZQCS010000056.1:0-21264 GCA_045546415.1 Clostridia bacterium
CGGAGACAACATAGTAGACAAAGGGGAGTACAATTATTTTTTAAAGGAAAGCAATAGGCAGTTTCCCATTATATATGAAAATGATAATATCAAAATAATCTCAAAGTCATTAAGTGAATGTATGGTTGTCTTAATAAAAAACAATACTGATATTTCATTGGACGGATTGAATTTCTTCCCTTTACCTCAAAACGTAGATGTAGAAACCTTATGTACTAGTGGTGAATATATGTATATATCACAAAGTGAAGATTTTGAAGTTTGTTACAGGATAAGTGTAATGGAATTGATGAATGTTGTTAAGGTAAAGTATAACGATTCGTATTTATCCTTTGATTATTCTCCGGTCACGGAAAACAACCGTACTCTTATCCCTATGCGTTTTCTTTTTGAGCAGATGGGAGCAGATGTTTCCTGGGATGAAACAACCAACACCGCAACTGTTTCAAAAGCTTCGGATGTTGTTTCCTTTTCCATTGACAATACTGTTGCAACAGTAAATGCGCAGCCCAAAACTATGGATGTACCTGCCCGTCTTATTAATGACAAAACATATATTCCCCTTCGCTTTCTTTCGGAGGAACTGGGATATACCGTTGAATGGGATGAAGGGGCAAATACCGTTATAATTACCGAATAAAAACTGATTATGGGTGACACTGGGGACGTGCCGGTTTTGTCATCTTTTTGAGATCCTTCGGTCAAAGTTAAACCCTTTTGGGTTTTACTTTTCCCTCAAGGATGACATTGTCCTGTTTTGTCATTCTGAAACCGAAGGTTGAAGAATCTCGTTCTGAAAAGACAAGGGACGGTTCTGTGTATTGTAAGCCGGAAAGATAGAGGACATTTTTTTACCTTTCGATACAACAAAATCTAGTCTGGAACGAAGAACTTTTTGATTTCGTTCCTGCGGAATAACAAAAGAAAGGAAGCGGTTTCCAATAAAGGAAACCGCTTCTTTAACCACATTTTTGCAATCAAAAACTATAAATTTCTGAAATTTTCAATACGATGAAATGTAATGCAGTTGGAATCGTGGAAATTATGAGGCTTGTTCATTGCCGTTCTGCAAAGATAAATTATGTCCTCTCCATCAAACTCAAAATCAACATACTGAAATCCGTTCATCCAGGGGTCAATGCCGCGGTAATCTATAAGCTCTGCGGCAATTTCCCAGTTTTCCATATCCTTCGATTTCAGAAGCACAAGGTAATCACGATGATTAAACCGTTTCACCTCACCTATATAATTTGCAATGGAATAATAAAAGCCCGATTTTTCATCAAACTTTATGGTGAATTTTGATTTGTTTGCCGGAAAGCTTATGAGTCTGCTGAATTCAAGAGGTGCATCGGGGTTTTCGGTGTTTACCCGGTAGGCTATGGCATAGCCAAACTGAGGGTCACTTCCCGGAGAAAGTTCATAACGCATTACATTGTAAAGGTTTCCGTCAGGGAAAACCACAAGGGTTCCTTCAATGTTTTCCTTTATGGTATCACGGTTACCTTTTGCGGCAAGAGGATTATTATAATCATATTTTACCGGCTCTGCCACATTCCAGTTTTCAGCATTCAGCAGGTCAGCCCCTGCATCGCAGGAAATAACAGTTGCAGCGTGAAGATAATCTCCCACGGTGTTTTCCCATGTTCCCCACTCTGCAGAAAAATAAATTCTGCCTTTATAAACCATCATATTCTGCGGATTTTTGTGAAAACCGGGTATTCCCCTTTTGCCCGAGCCTCTCATAATAACGGTAGGTGTGCAGAAGGTTTTTCCGCCATCCTGAGATTTTCCGATAAGCAGGTCACCATACTCCGTTGACACGGAAATCATATAAAGCTCATTATTATGTATGAACATTTTCCCCCAGAAGCAAGGCATCAGCTCACTTACATAATGCCAGGTTTTACCGTCATCATCTGAACGGAAAATCAGGGTAAGATTCTGTGGTGTTCTGTCAGCATAAAGGTCGCAGGAAGCAAGAAGAAACCCATCCGGATGCCTTACCAAGGAAGGTGAACAGAGGTATTTCCCCGAAAATGCGTAAACATCATCATCGGGATGAAGATAGTTTACAATCGTTCCCACATATTCCCCGGTTCTGGCAAAACGGACACGGCTTTTTTTGGCATTTTCCTCAACATAAAAAGCGTAATCGCAATCAGGCTCAAGTTCTGTTAAATCAAAAAACAAATCTGTTGTTTTACCTGCAAAAATGTATTCTTCAGCATCTGTTTTTTTATAATAAACCGAAGCCGCTTCCGTTTTTTCAAGCCATTCAAAATGAATACTTTGAGCAGATGGCACAATCCGGCAGATATAAATATCTCCGCTATTATATAAAAACGGTTTATAAGGAGCATAGCTCCAGCCTGAAATCCCTTTCATAATCATTCCTCCGCAATAACAGATTTAAAATAATCCGCTGTATTTTTAAGCTGTTTTACGCAATTCTCACCGTATTTTCCGAGGGGTAACGCCCCTTCTTTACGGGTTATAAGCTCTGTAGGGATCCCTTCAAGTGTCATATGGTACTTGGCACTTAAGGGATAGGAAAGACCGTTTTCAGTAAAGCACGAAACCGAAAGAAAATCGGATATAAGCTCCGCTTTTTCAGAATTAAAGTTTCTGCACAACCACACATAAAGGTCAGGATGGAAATTCGCCATTATACTGCAATAGCCTGCGGCTCCGTCACGAAGGGTCTGCAAAAGCGTCTGACCGTTGGCGTTAAGAAGTTTGAAATGGCTACCCTTTAAAATTTCAAGTCTGTGTTTTATTTCGTCAGCATCACAACATGTATCCTTCATAAAATAAAATCTGCCGGTTTTAAGACACCATTTTAAAATTTTATCGGTAACAAGGCGTTTGTAAGGATAAGGACATTCATAAAGCCCTAAATTTACATTTTCGGGAAGCTTTGAGAGAAGCTTTTCCGCATTTTCTATCCATACATCGTCGCCCTCGTTGTTAATATCAAGACGGTTTGTAATTAAAATAAGTGCATCTGTTCCGCTTTCAATAACACGGTTCAGCTCATATGCCTGTTCTTCTATGGTATCGGAAATATGTCCCGAAGAAACAACAGACATTCTTCTCCCGCCGTTTTTTTCAATTTCAAGAACAGTATCCATAACAGTTTTATTAATTGCAACTCTTTCTTCAACCGTAAGGTAAAAAATTTCACTGGACTGACATATTGCAAAAATACCGGCGCAACCTTTTTCGTAATACCAATGAACATATTTTTTTACAGTTTCAAGGTCAACCGAGCCGTCCTTTTTATAAGGAGTAATCATTGTTGGGTATACACCGTAGTTATAATTCATATAAATCATCCGCCTTTCTCTTTTGATTTTAACACAAGCTACCGTTTATGTCAATTCAATATACGGACTTTTTTTATAATTTTAAGACATAGCCTTGACTTTTCCTTTTGTTTCGTATAAAATAAAAACGAGGTGATTGTGATGATTCCCGAAAATTATTCCCACAGGCTTGCAGAAAAGCTTTTAAGTCTGCGTGTGCCTGAAATAACCGAGCCATACCACATTGTAACCCATTGGTTCAATATTCACACCACGTCCTTTAAAGGAAATTACATAACCTGCAAAATGCACAGACATACATATTTTGAGCTTCATTTTGTTTTAAACGGAGAGGCTGAATACGGTTTTTCCGATACTGAAAGTGTTAAAATTTCCGAAGGCTACGGATTGCTTATTTCTCCCGGTGTAAAACACATTGTAAAAGGTCACAGTGAGGATATTTTCAAATTTTCCGTTACTTTTTCAGCGGATGACGAGGATAAGTTTGCAAAAGCAATTTCCCGTGATAGCTTTATGATTTTCCCTTTGTGTGACAAAATTACCGACAGTGTTGCCCGTATTTTCAGTGAAAAGGAGAAGAACTCTGCTTTTTCGGATGTTATAATAAAAGGACAGCTTATTGAAATTTATTCATCTCTTCCCGGTGCTTCAACAATACCTTGTGACGGCACCTCTCTCCGCATTTCGGATATTCGTCTTGAAAATGCCATGCGATACATTGCGGATAATCTTTCTGCAACCCTTACCTGCAGTGAAATTGCTTCCCATTGCGGAATAAGTACAAAACAACTTTCAAGAATTTTCGAAAAATATCTGGGAAAGCAACCTCTTGAATATATCCACTCAGAAAAATTCCGTGAAGCACAAATCCTTCTTAAATCAACCGACCTTACAATCCGTGAAATAAGCGAGCATTTAGGTTTTGCAAACGAATACTATTTCAACACCTTTTTCAGTCGACAATGCGGAATGCCCCCGGGATATTTCCGAAAAAACAAATATGAAATCTATTGACGAAACCCCGAAAATAGTGTAAAATAATAATAAGCGAAGCTTATTTTACAGACTTATTTTGGAGGCAACAGTTTATGCGAATGAGAAAAAAACCAAACCGTGAGGCAAGGCTCGAAAAATGCGAAGAATTACACATCAAAACCCCTCATGATTATAAAGGAAAATGGTCGGAGCTTTTCGGCAACGAAAACCCCATACACCTTGAAATAGGCTGTGGCAAAGGCGGATTTATATCTCAGCTTGCCGCAATAAATCCGGATATAAACTACATTGCCATGGAGAAATGCACCGATGTTATAATTATGGCAATGGAAAAGGTTCAGGCTGCCGGGCTTAAAAATGTGCTGTTCATTAACGGTGATGCGGCAGAGCTTCCGGATATTCTGGAAAAGGAAGAAATTTCGCGGATTTATATTAATTTCTGCGACCCATGGAGAAAATCCCATCATAAAAAAAGAAGGCTCACTCACAGTAATTTTCTGAGCATTTACAAAAGCATTCTCCCCTCAGGCGGTGAGGTACATTTCAAAACCGATAACCGCCAGCTTTTTGAGTTTTCACTTAACGAGTTTGCAGGGTTTGATGTGAAAATGCAGAACATATGCCTTGACCTTCATAATTCCAAATTTGAAGGCAATATCATGACAGAATACGAAAAAAACTTCTCGGAAAAAGGGTTCCCTATTTTCCGTTGCGAGATTGTGTTTTAAAAAAACCTCATAGTAACGCCAATGTTACTATGAGGTTTTTGTTATATGAATTTATTTAAACACGACGGTTACGGTGTACCAGGTGTAAGTAAGTCCATTTTCTCCACCGTGAACCTTAACCTGATATGTCTGTGTAGAGCCTTTGCTTCTACGCGCCACAACATAGCGGTCAAATGTGTCTTTTTCGGCGGTTTTAATATCACCGTGAGCAAGACTCATTCCGGATTTTGCAGTAAGCAATCTTCTGGGTCTTGTTGATTTATCAAGACCGTTATCCACACTTACTGCAAAACCTGCAGAGCTGACACCCGCCAAGGTTTCGTAATAAATTGTCTTTGCTTCATTATCAACAACAAAACTGTCGGGGTCTGCACGAAGAGGTTTAATGTCCTGAATATTCACATTACCCTGAACTGCAATATCGCTGAGTGCTATTGTCATTTTGTAGGTAACACTCTCTGTTCCGTTGCTAAGTATCACATCAACATACATTCTTGTACCGTTGGTCTTTTTGAAAATGCACACAGGTATTCTTCCAAGAGCACCGCCACCGCCAAGTTCGGTGTTTGCGCCGGTTGATGCAAGTGTATATTTATCGGTTTTTGTTGTGGTATAACCAGTTGTTGAACCTTCTCCGCCATTGTCACCGGTATAGTTATAGGTTACGGTTATGCCCTCAGGCACAACAGCTGCCACACCAACAGAACCGGAGGATGTAAGAACATCAAAACGGTCAACCGTTACGGTTATCTTCTTTGATGCTTCTGCCAGCTTTACAGATGAACAACGAAGTGTGGCAATATCTGAAATTTCAAGCTTTGCTCCCGTAACATTAACTGTACATGAGGCAGTAAAACCACCGTCAGCTGTAGTTGCGGTAATGATTGCCGTACCTTCAGCTACGGCGTTTATTGTACCGTTTAAAACTGTTGCAACACTTGTATCTGATGATGACCATACAACCTGATTATTGCTTGCATTCTCAGGAGAAACAGTTGCTTTTATGCTTGAACTTCCGCCTTTAGCAAGAGTCATTTCCTGCTTGGCAAGTGTAACTCCTGTTACAGGAACACGGACAAAATCTTCTTCTCTGTCTGTAGCATCATTAATTATAACAACAGCATCTATTACTTTATCCATATCATCCACTCTTGCAAGAAGCATGGTTCCGGGTTCAATGGCGTTTACACCACTCGGATATATTCTATCTTTCGTTCTCACTGTAAAATCGTATCCTGTAACATTTGCACCTTTTATATAAAGCCAATCATCCGCGATATCCTCCTGATAATGCTCAGGGTTAAGCGAAATTCCAATATTTGTTCTGGTGCTGTTTCTTTCGCATACAAATCCTGTGACAAATCTACTTTCATCTTCGCCTTTAATATTATAGCCATTAATCTCCTCCGGCATTATGAAATAATCCTCATCGGCAAAGTCGTTTACATTCCATATTTTTACCCCCCGAAGGATAAATCCGTTCGAGTCAACCTTTACACTGAGAACATCACCGTGAACAGGTGTAACCTTTTCGAACGAGGATGCAGCATAACCGTCCACTTCGGTTATTCCAACAATGTTTGCAGTTTCGGGATTGTAAAATAGTGTAACCTCTTCACCATCGTACGAACCGGAAATCTCCAAGCACGCCATATCTACTACATTAACGGTTAGAACCTTTGACACAACAAAGAAAGGAGATTCAAAATCCACTTCTGCTTCAAAGCTTCCCAACATAATTCCTATGGTGGGGTTTTCGTCGGTTATTCCATAAATTGCAACATCATTATATTCTTCATTTTTGTTAAGAACCGATATGTCTGTAACTGTAATATTGCTTTCATCCAGCGCTTCGTTTACAGGAATAGAGGTATAATTATATATTTTAGTCGAATCCGTCAGATTATAAAAACCGAGATACATATTATCGGTATATTTACCGCTGTAAATTTTTGCAGTTTCAACCTCATTTATGTTTTCCATACCGAAAATAATCTCATCAATTTCGCCGTTTTCGTTTACATCATAGCAAACCATCTGATTGAAAATTATATCGCAGTATCCCTCTACATCCGAACCGTAAGCATTAAGATTCAGGGCTTCACTGATTGCTCTGCCCGTCATAGTGCAAAGGCTATATATTTCACCGTTAATGGTTACCTCTTCGGCAATATCAAATGTTTCCCATTCGTTTGAAGGAAGAAGCATTCTGATTTTTGCAGATTCATAATTACCTTGTGTTCCGGTAAGAGAAAGCTTTGTTACAAAGCCATAGTTATAATTGTTCTCCTTGACAGCAGGGATTTCATAATCATAAGAGCTTTCGTTTAAAATAACAACCGCCTCTTCAACCCACCTGCCAAATTCATCCGATTCACATTTAGCAAGAACCATTGTTCCCGGCTTTATATCACTTATTGAGCCTGTCAATACGGGTTCTTCCTTTGTGAAATCATAATATGTTGCGGCACCGTTGCTTAACAAAACCTCATACAAATCATCAACCTTATCTGTTCCAAGCAGGGATTCATCTGTTGAAAGAAAAGCTCTGTTTCCGTTTACGGCTGCAACATAGCCCGAAACCAGATAACCGTCCCACTCCTCATTAAGGTAGGCTATATGGTTTTTTTCAAGGGAAGTAAAAGCATTTGCTGTGGCATAATCATCAACATCAAACACCTTTGCGGCATCAATAATTACACCGTCCTTTGCATATACTGTCAACACATCACCGGGGTTCACCTGAACCTCTTCATTGGTAACAGAAAGTTCGTACCCATCCACCGTCACTCCATAAACGCAGGAGTATCCTTCATCGTACAAATATGCTCTGGTTACGCCATTTTCAATTCCCTCAATAACAGTACCTTCTTTACCGTTAAGAATTGCATTTTCGTGTATATCCACAACTGTAAACAACGGCTGGGAGAAATCCATACCCAAATCAAAAACTCCCGCAACTATGCCGTAACCGTTTTCACCGTAGTTACAAACATAAACCGCCTCGTAATAGTCACCATCATCAAAATAGGACATATCTGTCAAGAAAATGGTTTGTTCATTATACAAAATTTTGTTACCGCGAACAAGGCCAATATTGAAAACCTTGGCATTAATGTCAATTTCAAGAGAGCCGTAATATGCCTCATATTCTGATATTGAAAAATCGTCCCAGTAATCAGTCTCGGAATCTTCAATACCACTCGACGAGCCTATAAGGTCAAATACTTCACCCGAACTGTTGGTTTTATATGCTATCAAATCATAAAATTTAACCTTGTAATAGCCATCACCCTCTGTACAATCATAAGAATCAAATACCCACTCAGGGTCCATATAATTCAAAAAAGTATCATAATTATCAATAGAGATAATATCAGCCAGAGGCAATGTCTCCCAAACCCCTTCTGTTGTCAGGATTCTCAACTCTCCACGGCTGATATTTTCCGATTCTCCCCAAAGAGTCAAAAAGGTTGCAACGCCGTAACTGTATTCCTTCGTTTCATCAAGAGGAACCATATGAACAACATCCCCATGATGATTCAGATAAAAACGATAGTTCTCACTTGCAGGAATTTCATAGAAAAGGCAGGGATATTCCTCACCGTCAGTAGTTGTAATAATCATATTTTCCAAATCAACACTTTGAACGGCCTTTACAAAATTATTACTTGAAACATTAACGGTCTGATGAAAGATTCGTTCTTCATCTTCATATTCGGTAAGGGCCAGAACATCCCCGACAACAATATCCGCTGCCGATATTTCTTCACCGTCTTTCAAAAAAGTCACTTCAGTATCTTCATCATCAGGGTCATAGCTGAAACCAAATAACCAATCTTCAATTTCCATGTGTTCAGTCTCAAAAAAACGTGAACCGTCCGAATAAGTTTCAATCTCACTTACCACCATATAATATTCTTCCATGGTTTCTGCATTAACCGAAACTCCGCAAAAAGCAGAAAGCACCAAAACCATTGCTATCAAAAAACTAAAAACTCTTTTCATTTATTCCACTCCTATAAATTTATTTCTAATTATTTTATACAATTATAACATATAATGCCATAAAAGTCAATAGATTACGGCAAGCTGCCGTATTGCTGCCACATCTTCCGCCCCCCTTAACATATTTGTCTTTTATATTATAGCCCATTTACGGGCAATTGTCAATACCCTGACAATAATTTATACTAAAAGAAAGGAGGGTACAATATGATTATATACGATAAATTGTGGCTCAAAATGAAGGAAAAAGGAATTTCGCAGTACCAGCTCATAAAAAAATATGGTTTCAGCACCGGTCAGCTTGATAGACTCAGGAAAAACGGAAATATCAATTCCTACACTATGAATACTCTCTGCTCCATTCTGGAATGTGATATTGGTGACATTGCAGAATATGTTAAAGATGAAAAAACCGACTCAAAGTAATTCGTTGAGTCGGTTTTTTTAAGGGTAAATTACCCTATGCAATTACATTAGTTTCTGTAACAGTTTCTTTTTTGGGTGTGTTCCTTACATATGTGGGAACAACCTCAGCCACAATGTCTTTAATGTACTCTCTGTCGTTACTTACCATAGCTTCTTCAAGCTTTGCAAGTGATTTTTCAAGAGTTTCTCTGTTAACAAAAATAGGCTGACCGATAAAGATTTTACTGTTGCTTGTTTCTTTAAGACCCTCTTCGTCCATAAGAAGCTCCTCATAAAGCTTTTCACCGGGTCTGAGACCTGTAATTTTAATATCTATATCCTCATACGGTTTAAGCCCTGAAAGACGAATGAGATTAAGCGCAAGGTCGTAAATTTTAACGGGCTCACCCATATCCAGCACAAAAATTTCACCACCGTTGGCATAGCACGCTGCCTGAAGCACAAGCTGAGCCGCCTCGGGAATTGTCATAAAGAATCTTGTGATTTCCTTATGGGTTACAGTTATTGGCTCACGGTTTTCAATCTGTTTACGGAACAGAGGAATAACAGAACCGTTTGAGCCAAGCACATTACCGAAACGAACAGCAACAAACTCTGTTTTACTGTGCTCCTGCATTGACTGAACTATCATTTCACAAATACGCTTTGTTGCCCCCATAATGTTTGTGGGGTTAACAGCTTTATCGGTAGAAATAAGCACAAAGGTGCCGGTTCCGTATTTGTCTGCCGCAAGTGCCACATTATATGTTCCGAAAACATTATTTTTTATTGACTCACCCGGGTTATATTCCATAAGAGGAACATGCTTGTGAGCTGCTGCATGGAAAACCAGGTCCGGTCTGTAATGAGCAAAAATCTGGTCAACACGGTCTTTATCCCGCACTGATGCAATAACCACTCTTAAATCCATCTGGGGATACATGCTCTGCAACTCCATCTGAAGGTCGTAAGCGTTGTTTTCGTAAATATCAAGAATAACAAGTTTTGAAGGTGCTTGCTTTGCAATCTGACGGCAAAGCTCCGAGCCTATTGAACCTCCGCCACCGGTAACCATTACAACTTTATTGTTTATTTCCTCGTGTAAAAGCTTGTTGTCAAGAACAACAGGTTTTCTTGCAAGTAAATCCTCAATGCTGATGTTTCTGATATGCTTTACAGCGTCGGTGCTTTCAATTCCTTCAACAAATTCCCCGACTGTAGGCAGAGTTTTTACCGGTATACCGGTGTTTGCACATATGGAATAAACCCTTTTTCTGTTTTCCCCATCAATAGAAGGAACAGCCACTATAATTTCGTGAGGTTTTTTTTCTGCGCATATTTCAGGAATTTTATCACAATTTCCCAGAACGCTTATTCCGTGGATAATTTTGCCTATTTTATCGGGGTTATCATCAACAAGACCGATAATGTAGTAATTTGTATTTTTTGATGTCTGTATTGAATTGATAAGCCATTGTCCGGCACTGCCTGCACCTACAATTAAAATACTCTTATATCCTATGCTGTTACGGGGTTTTGTAATGCCCAGGTTCATAAACCTTATAAAGCCTCTGCTTCCCACTATAAAGCAGGTTGCAAAAAGTGTCGCAAGCAAGTTTCCTTTCCAGTCCATGAAGTAAGGTTTCAAAATAAAGGATATTCCGGCAAGCACAACACCCGAAGAAAATGTAAGCATTGACAAAAACATAAAAAATTTGACAGATGCGTATTTAATTATGTTTTTATACACTCTGTTAACCGCAAGAACAAGTAAATATACAACTATTGCGACGCAAATGGTAATCCACAAATAAGGATACCGGTATTTACTTATGGCATCAAAAAAAGTGTACCTGAAATGAAGAGTAATGATATATGCAGCCACTATTGAAAGGATATCTGCCCATACGAGAAACCCCACTCTGTGTTGGTTTGCTGCTTTAGCCATAATTATGCCTCCCTGTTTTATTATAAACGGAAGTTGTTTTCATTAGTTGATTAAAAAGCTATTTTCTCTGCAATGTATTCCGAAAGTTTTGAAATTTCCACTCTCTCCTGCTCCATGGTATCTCTGTCACGAACAGTTACACAACCGTCCTCTTCACTGTCAAAGTCATAGGTAATGCAGAAAGGAGTACCAATTTCATCCTGTCTTCTGTATCTTTTACCAATAGAGCCGGCATCGTCAAAATCAACCATGAAATCCTTCTGAAGCATTTCAAATACCTTTTCAGCGCCTTCATTAAGCTTCTTGGAAAGAGGAAGAACAGCTGCCTTGAAGGGAGCAAGCGCAGGATGAAGATGCATAACAACTCGTGTATCGCCTTCTCCTACCTCTTCTTCATCATAAGCTTCAACAAGGAATGCAAGGGTTACACGGTCAGCACCTAACGATGGCTCAACAACATAAGGAATGTATTTTTCATTTGTAAAGGGGTCAGTATATTCCATGCTTTCGCCCGAAACATTCTGATGCTGTGTAAGGTCGAAATCTGTTCTGTCCGCTACGCCCCAAAGCTCACCCCAACCGAAGGGGAACATAAACTCGAAGTCCGTTGTAGCCTTTGAATAGTGGCTCAGCTCTTCAGGGTCGTGTGCACGAAGCTTAAGGTTTTCCTTGGCAATACCAAGAGAATATAACCAGTTAGCACAATAATCAACCCAGAATTCAAACCATTCAAGGTCTGTGCCGGGCTTACAGAAAAACTCAAGTTCCATCTGCTCGAACTCGCGTGTTCTGAAGGTAAAGTTACCGGGAGTAATTTCGTTACGGAAGGATTTACCAACCTGACAAACACCGAAAGGAACCTTTTTACGGCTGCTTCGCTGAATATTTTTGAAGTTTACAAAAATACCCTGAGCAGTCTCGGGACGAAGATAAATTTCAGAGGTGGAATCCTCAGTTACACCCTGGAAGGTTTTAAACATAAGGTTGAACTTTCTGATATCGGTATAGTTAAGCTTGCCACACTTGGGACAAACAATGTTATGCTCGTTAATATAAGCAAGCATACCTGCATCATCAAGAGTTGCAGGATTAAAATCAAGGCCGTTTGCTGCAACATAATCTTCAATAAGCTTGTCAGCACGATGACGGGTTTTACATTCCTTACAATCCATAAGAGGGTCGGAGAAACCTCCGATATGACCGGAAGCTACCCATGTCTGCGGATTCATAAGAATAGCTGCATCAAGACCAACATTATACTTGCTTTCCTGAACAAACTTTTTCCACCATGCTTTTTTTACATTGTTTTTAAGCTCTACGCCAAGAGGACCGTAATCCCAGGTATTTGCCAGACCGCCGTAAATTTCGGAGCCTGCAAAAATAAAGCCTCTGCCTTTACAAAGAGCTACAATTTTTTCCATTGTTTTCTCGGTATTTTTCATATTTACCACCTTTTCTAAATAATTTCCTATATTATATTGTACCACAAACTGAAAATTTGTCAAGAGCAAAAAGGGGTATTTTAACATTTATTGCACTTTTTCAGGTATATTTAACAGGTTTTTGGCAACAATTAACATAAATCAGCTGAAATCCAATTTTTACGGAGGTAACTCATTTGAAAAAAATGCGAAAAACATATCTTGCTGTTTGCTTTTTATGTGTAATCACTGTGTTTTTTCTTTCACCAAAAAAGGAGGCTGCCGCCTTTGACGGAGAAATTCTGCGATTTCATGTAATTGCAAACAGCAACTCTCCACAGGACCAGGCTTTAAAGCTAAAGGTCCGCGACCGCGTCCTTGAGGTTTTTAAAACCCTTGAATTCAACAATGCTTCCGATGCTGAAAAAGCCGCTGTAAGGCATTCCTCTCTTCTTCGCGAGGCGGCTCTTGATGTGATAGATGAGCAAGGCTTCAGCTACAATGTTACCGTTTCCTGCGGAATATATCCATTTCCGCAGAAAAGCTACGGAAACATTACTCTCCCGCAGGGAAAATACAATGCTGTCCGGGTAATAATTGGTGAAGGTAAAGGAGAAAACTGGTGGTGCGTAATGTACCCTCCCCTATGCTTTGTTAACGAGACGGCAAAATTCGACAGCAAGGCCCTTTCCTCCCTTTCGGAGGAAACACGAAAAAAAATTACGGAAAAGCCCGAAATTAAGGTTGAATTCAAATTAGCCGAGCTGTTTAAAAAATATTTCTGATAGAAAGGAATGATGTTATGAAAAATTTTTCAAGAGCTATTATCTTTACTTTTTTAGCTGTATTTGTAATGGGTATATTCACAACCCTGGGGTCTCAGATAATTCCACCCCCGGCTTATGCCAGCGGAAGCTATGCCGATGATGTGCAGTTGCTTGCACGGTGCGTTAACGGTGAGGCACGCGGTGAAGAATATACCGGTCAGGTAGCCGTTGCGGCAGTAATTCTAAACCGTGTTGAGCATTCCTCGTTTCCCAACACAATAGCCGGGGTTATATATCAGCCCGGAGCCTTTACTGCGGTAAGCGATGGTCAGATAAATGTGCCCATCGACCCAAAATCCACCGTTTACAAAGCTTGTCAGGATGCAATGAATGGCTGGGACCCCTCCGGCGGAGCAATTTATTATTATAACCCGGAAAAAACAACCAACAAATGGATTTACTCCCGTGAGGTAATATGCAGAATCGGTAATCATGTTTTTGCAAGATAGGAGGATTTATGAATACCACTCAAAAACGACTCACCGCCTTTGGTGTCACTTTAACACTACTTGCTTTTTTAGGAATCATTTCGGCTATATATCAGTACACCCGCGCGGAAAAATACAAAGATACCATAAATCACGCTTACAGCCGTAGTCTTACTGAGCTTAACGAATCAGTAGAACGCATAGGTTTTTCCCTTGATAAGGGCTTACTTGTGAATTCTCCCGGTCAGCTTGTCCGTCTTTCAAACGAAATAAACCGCCATTCCAATTCCGCAAAAGCAAACCTGGGTCAGCTTCCTTTGTCTGACACACAAATGGATAATACGGAAAAATTTCTTTCTCAGGCAGGGGACTTTACAGGTGCACTTGCAGTTAAGGTTTCTATGGGTGAACAAATATCAGATGAAGATTATGCTTCATTAAAAAAGCTTTCAGAATACTGCGACAAGCTTTCCGAAAGTTTCGAAAAGATACAAAGTTCCTATTTAAAGGGCGACCTTAACATAGAACGGCTTAAAAACCAGGCTTACAAGGAAAACAGCAAGTTTCTCACCGATATGGTTTCTGCCGGAGAAGAAGCTTTTGTAAATTATCCCGCTCTTGTATACGACGGCCCTTTTTCATCCCATATTGACACTGCGGAATATTCTGTTTTACAAAATCTCCCTGAGGTTGATTCCGCAACAGCCAAGGATGTTTTACGCCGTTTTATTGGCAACGATAAGTATATCATAAAAGGAAAAGGTGAAAAAAGCGGCAAGCTCCCCTCATATATTTTTGAGGTTTACAGCGATAATTCAAGGGCTGCCAATTACCTCACCGCAGAAATCACAAAACAAGGCGGCAGGCTTTCCTGGTTTTTAAATAATTACAACCCGGCCAGTACCTCGATATCTGTTGAGCAAGCCATAGAAAATGCCAAAAACTTCTTAGTCACTCACGGTTACAACAATATGAAACAAAGCTATTATGACTGCAGAGGAAACATAGCAACCATAAACTTTGCTTACGAGCAAAACGGAATAATTATGTATCCGGACCTTATAAAAGTAAAGATTGCTATGGATACCGGAGAATGCATCGGTCTTGAGGCAAGCGGTTTTCTTATGAACAACAAAGATCGTTCGACACTCTCCCCCACTATTACCGAAGAGCAGGCAAGAGACAGCGTTTCCGCCTTTGCGGAAATTGATTCGGTACGCCTTGCGGTTATTCCCACGGATTTTATGAGTGAAATACTTTGCTATGAGCTTAAAGGACGAATCGAAAACCGTAACTATCTTGTGTATGTAAACGCAGAAACCGGAATTCAGGAACAAATATTGATTCTCCTTGAATCCGAAAACGGAATTTTAACAATTTAATTGACCTTTGCCCTTTTTTGTGATAAAATAATTATAATTAACAGGAAAGGGCGTTTTTTTATGATGAGGACAGCTACAGCTTCAGATATTCCGCAATTCCGCAGGATATGGAAGGACATCTTCGGTGATACGGACAGCTTTATTGATTGGTTTTTCAATAACTGCTTCTGCCCTGATATGAGCTTCTGCACCGAAATGGACGGTAAAATTGTCTGCGTGATGCATTGCCGTCAGATATGGGTAAAGCTTGGCAGGCAGCCTGTTTCTGCCGTTATGGTTTCAGGCGTGGCAACTCTTCCTCACTACCGCAGGCAGGGGCTTATGCACAAGCTTTTTAAATTTGCTGCTGACAAGCTCCGTGAGATGGGCATATCAATTTTTTATTATTTCCCGGCCAACCCCAATTTTTACAGAGGTCTGGGACACGTAAACATTACAGAAAACATGGTTTTCAACGGTGTTTCCGCTTCTTTTCCCAAAAGAGACCTTATTCAAACTGCCATTAATTACTCTCACCTCAGCGTGATGAAAAGCCTTTACGAACAGTTTATGCAGAACTATAGCGGATTTGTTATACGAAGCAACAGTTTTGAAAACAAGCTGCAGGAATATCTGGCAGAAAACCTGCTGATTGCACTTAATTCAAACGCATATATAGTTTATAATAAAACCGAAAGTTCAATTGAAATTCAGGAGGTTGCCGGAGAGTTTAATAAAATATCAGAGTTGCTTGAGAGTTTTTCTTTGCCCATAAACGGAAAATTTCCAACAGATTTTCCCACAGAGAAATTAAACGGAAATATCAATATATCCTACGGTAACATGGGCGGAATTATAAATATTCAACGCCTGCTTTCGGAAACTGCCGCTGAGTGTCCCCTGACAGTACAGGTTACGGACAGCATATTTCCCGAAAACTGCGGAGTATTTGACTTCTGCGGTTTAAAAAAACAACAGCCTCCCGACGTGATACTCACCTCCGGAGAGCTGTTGCAGACACTTGCAGGTTATAGAATTCACCCGGAACTTTCGGAATATTTTCACAAGCACAAATGCTTTTCATCCGATTTATACTGACCTATTTAACCTGAGTTATAGTTATTTTATCGCCGGCAACCTTGCCGGCGCTTTTTACTGCGTCCTGAATTTTCGCAATCTGTGCGGCAGTAAGGGCTTTTTCGCTTTTAACCGCAATGTTTGCTGTTCCGTTTGTTATGAAAACCACACAGTTTTCAAAGCCCTTGGTTTTTAGCGTGCCTTCAATAACTCCCTCCGCTTCAATGTTATCAGCCATGCTGATAAGCTCAGCGGAAGCTTTTTCACGGCTATCCTTGTCCGTTGCGCTGTCGTTTATTATAGTGTTCAGCATCTCCATAGCACGGCTTCGGGCAGAATCCTTGGTTTCCCTGGCTTTTGCAAGTCCATCAGCCTCTGCAACATTTCCGTTAACCAATGTAGCCTCTCCGAGAGCACCGCTTCCCTGAGTTTCCAGAGCATTTTCTTCACCGGGCTTGTTATAACTCAGGTTCAGATACCCCGCAACCGCAACCATAGCAACAAGAATTGTCAGCACAATATACTTTCTGTTTTTTTCCATAAATATCTATCCTTTCAAAAACACCTATTTATATAAATATATGCAGCTTTGTGCCTTATTATTCACCTGTAAGCACTTCAATTCTGTGAGACATTACAGGCAACACAGCCGCAACCGCTCTTTTTATATTTTCTCTTACTCCCGGACTTTCTGCCCCCTGTGCCGTCACAATGACTCCCTGTACCTCAGGAATACTTTTCTGAACCACAATAACCTCCCGGTTTCCGCCAATCACCGCTGTGCTCTGTGTTTTTATGCTTCCGTCACTTTCCTCGCTGTATTCAGTATTCATTGCAAGGTTTTCCTTTCCGTTGTCCTTATACACAATCATCACTTTTACATTTCCTGCCCCCTTAATACCTGAGAGTATAGCTTCAAGCTTTTTTTCTGTAAAATCCGTTTCGGTGTTAACCGTTCCGATCAGATTCTCTTTGTCAGTTTGTTCCGGTAAAACAAGCATTGTTATTGCAAAAACCACAACTGCCAGTACCGCAGCAAGCTTAACCGTTTTTAATTCTTTCCCTGTCAATTCCCAGTTTTTCCGAAATATAATCTCTTTCAGTTTCTGTAACATTTTCAATTTCCACCTTTTCAGTAATACCTTCTGCCGAAACAATTACTCTGACACGGCATTCTCTTCCGAGAAACTTTTTAATTTCTTCTTCTACAACATTTTCAATTTTTCTCAGCGTCTGTTTTTCCATTTGTTCCGCCTTTTGATAATCAACAAGGTCATGGCTTTCAGGAAATTCAAAAGGCAAAAGCCCTTCCTCATATGAAAAAAACGGTGAAACAAGAGTTAATGCCATAACAATGCCAATTACACTTTTTACCGTACTCTTTGAAGCTCCTTCCGGCAATGCTGCGTATATTGCCGAAAAAATCACCATAAGGGCACAAAGAGAAAAAATATATCCACGCAAAAAACTCATATAGCAAAACTCCCCATTGCCGTCAAAAACAAAATACATACAACAACTGTTACAATAAGAACAATGCCGAGAATGTCCGAAAAACTCTCTATAGCACCGTTAATTCTCCCGTCTGCCACAGGAGAGGACACAATTCCCGTAAGGCGGAAAGCCAACAGCATTCCGGCTATTTTCATCACCGGCGGTATTGTTATGTAAATCAGCGCAAGCACCCCTACGGCACCGCAGCTGCTTTTTACCGCACCGCTATATGAAATTATACTGTCAAGAGAATCAGAAATAATCCCACCCACAACCGGAACCATGTTTCCTACAGCAAACTTAATGGTTTTTCCGGTAACATTATCAAGAGAGCTGCCGGTTATTCCCCGTATTTTTATAAGAGAAACAAATATGGTTGTGGCTATTCCCACGCTCCACATAACAACCTTTCTGATGAGCTTTTCAAGCCCTCTGAGTGACATATCCCCCGAAAGGTTATTTGCAGCGGATATTGCCGCCATCATAGAGGTAAGTGGCATAAGAAACCGTGCGGCTGTTTCTGTTACAACGCATATTCCTCCGATTATTGCAGCTGTACCTGCCGATGAGGCAAATTTTCCTGCCGGCACAGAAAGGGTGCACATAACAGGTATTGCGGCTTTCACGAGAAAATTCATTTGTTCAATTGTTTCCCCGGCAATAATTACAGTATCCTGAAAAATGTAAAGTGCCATTGAAAAAAGTACTGCATATGCCGCAAAAAAAGCAGCATCCGAAGATATCCCTTCAGGCAGAAATTTCAGAATTATGCCAAAAACAAATACCGAAAGCATAATTTTTGCAGTTTCTGAAATTCCGTTTTTAAGTGCTGACAGAAAAAATTTGAAGGTTTTTTCCAGAATATCAGTTCCAGTCTCTCTGTCAATTTCACCGGTTGCCCCATCAAAAACCCTTTCTTCAAAATCGAATTCCGGGTCAAATTCTTTTGCCCCCTCCGAGGCTTGGTTAAGAGCTTCTACTCCTGCATTTTTCATTTGTTCTTTTATTTCCGATGTTTCAGCAGTTTCCGCGTAAACCCAAAAGCCCACAAGCAGAAACACTATCAATAACAGTATGGTTTTCTTAAGCATTTTACACCGTCCGTTCAATAAGCGAAAGTAAAGCGTTAATTGCAGGAACTGCAGTTAAAACTATAGCAATTCTGCCTGCAAGCTCAAGCTTTGTTCCTATAGCGCTTTGCCCCATATCGCGGCACAGAGCACTACAAAGCGAGGTTATAAAGGAAATACCCGATGCCTTTACAACAATGCCAACATAACCGTTGTTTATCCCCGCATTTTCCGCTGCAGACATTATTGTTCCCACAAGCTTTTCAACTCCCGGAATGCTTGCCATAAGCAGAAGAATTCCACCGCATACAGCAATTAAAACACCGTATTCACTTTTAAGTCCGCCTACAGTTACCGCCATTACCGCAATTACAATTCCCGATGCAAAAATCATGGAAATATTCATAAATTTCACCCTACAAATCAAACAGAGTTTTTATTGTTTCAAACAGGGTTTTAACCTGAGTTACCACCATCATCATAACCACAATCAGTCCCATTATGGAAATCAGCATTGCCTGGTCCTCTCTGCCCGCCCGGACAAGAAGATGATATATTACCGCAACGGTTATTCCCACAGCTGCTATCTGAAAAATTAAATCTATTTCCATAGTTCTCCCCTCATGCGAAAAATATGCTGAGCAAAAGCCCGGCACAAAAGCCAAGCTTATGATAAATATGCCCTTCATTCTTATATTTATTTTCCGCCTCGTCAAGCTGATTTGATAAGGCGGTCAGCACTACTCTGAAATTGTTTTTCTCTATATCTGTTGTGCTTGTACCAAACACCTCAAAAAAATCCTTAAGAAGCTTTTTATCCTTTCCGTTTATGCTTATTTTTTCAAGCTCTGTTTCCCAAGCCTTTTCCCGGTTTACTTCAGGATTTTTCCACATTCTGTAAAACATTTTGCCAACTTCATCATCGCCGGAAATTTTTTTATATATTTCTTTTACAGGCACCCCCGATACCATATAGCTCTCAGCCTCAGAAAGTTTTTTTATAAGCTGTGCAAGAGTATCCCTTCTCCTTTTAAGACCATCCCCAAACATTTTTCCTGCAACATAACAACCTATAACAATTATTCCGGACAAAAAAAGTTTACGCTCCAAGGTTTTTCACCTCTTTCACATTCTTTTTTTCAAGAATAACGGCAAGCTGAAACCCTTCTGCAACTCCCGGCATTCTTTTTTTGAACTCTTCAAAGCTTCTGCCGTGAACAGAAGCAATTACTTTTACTCCGCATTGCATAAGATTTTCAATTGCCTTTTCGTCCCCACCGCCTATTTCATCTGTAACAACCACATCGGGTCCCATACTGCGCAGAATAATTTCCATAGCCTGTGCCTTTGGACAACCATCAATCACGCAGGTTCCGGCGCCCACATTATTGGCAGGCTTTCCGTTATGCATGGCACAAATTTCACTTCGTTCGTCTGCAACAGCAACCCGTAACCCATAACGGTCGCTACCAAGCAATCGGCAAATATCCCTCAGCATTGTTGTTTTACCACCACCGGGCGGTGAAATAACAACTGTATTTTTAATTCCATCCTCTGCAATCAGGTCAATTATACCATCAGCCACACCCTGTACCTCGTGTGAAATACGGATATTTACGAAGGATATATTCCGAACGCTTTCAACTGTTCCGTTACGGAAAGTATATGTACCGCAAACTCCTACTCTATGACCGCCCGCTGTTGTGAAAAAGCCCCGTTTAATGTTGTCCTCAATGGCGTAAACAGAGCCTTCACACAGTAAACCGAAAAGCTCCTCCAGCTCTTTGTCCGAAACCACCAGTCCCTCCCGGCTTTTTTCACTGAATTTCCCTTCCGGAGTAACATAAAAACAGCCGTCTGTCTTTACGACAACAGGCATTCCCTTGCCTATGCGTATTTCCTCAATTTTCAAAATCTGCGAAACCGCCATTTTCCCAAATACACCGTATAACCGGCATGGCATATATTTCATCAGCCCTACCGCACCTTTTCCTTCCTTTGCACAAATCATAGCTGTTCTCCTTTGAAATAATCTTTGTACATTCTACTCGGACAAGATGTTGTTTATGACAACCAAACACTGAATTTTACCATATTGACAAAAAACGGGAAATGTGATATAGTGTAAATACCAAACATTAATCCAACAACATAATTGAGGGTGAACTCTAT
>JAZQCS010000057.1:0-4692 GCA_045546415.1 Clostridia bacterium
GGATTGCAAGGTAAAAAGCAGTTTCCCACTGAGGGTCGTCCTTATACTGACCTGTACGAAGACCCACAAAGGTGGTTCTGTTGCCTATGTCAATATCATTTTCCTTACCCGACTGAAGGTCGAACTCAACGGTATATGTACCTGCGGTTTCAATTTTCTTTTTGCAGGATACACCGTAAGCACCGCTTGTAGGACCTACAAGCATACCGTCCTTTACAACTGCCTTTCCGTGGTAAGTATAAAGAAACCACAAGGGGTCATCCTCGGCAATATCCGCAGAAAAATCCTGAAACAGATTTACTCTTCCCTCCTCTGCCAAAACTGTCACCGCAAAAGCAAGCTGACAAATCATAGTAAGAATTAAAAAAATGCTTATTCTTTTTTTCATAATAAACCTTCTCTCTCATAAATTTGACCAAAAAAATTGTATATCATTTTCCATCTTACTGTATATTATACAATTATTACAATTAAATTTCAATGGATTTATTTGCTTATATATGGATTTTCTGGTATTTTTAAAATTTCAAAAAAACAGTTGCATTTGGCTTATTTTTGTGGTAAAATAGGGATGCAAAGCTAAAAAATCCGTATTTTTATGTGTTTTTCGGAGGTGTTTCCCAATGATAAACGATTTTCTTGATTTTATAAACCAGTACAATCTGATATTTCAGCATTTGGTCTATACGGTAAACACAAGCGCAGATTACAAAAGCCTTGGTTCATTTACCTCGCCCTTTTCCCGCATTCTTATTATGGAAAGCGGCAGTCTTACATATTTGGTAGGTTCAAAGGAAATTGAGCTGAAGCCCGGTTTTGCATATCTCATCCCTTCAGGCTTAAAGCTTGCATACCATTCCAATTCCCCGTTCAGCTATCTCAATGCATTTCTGACCATAAGCGGTAATTACAGCCACTCATTCTTTTCAAATCTGAATGACGCTGTATCGGTTGCCGTATCCATGGAGGAGATAGCAGAAATGATTGAGCTTCACAATGCCGACAATATAGAATCAGCATTAAAGCTTAAATCAAAGCTCATGATATTGCTTTTATCCATGTTTCCTGAAATTGAAAAAACCTTGTATTCACCATACTCCCCTATGGTAAAATCCGCTATGCACTATATGGACCACGCCTGTTCCATTAAATGCACCTCGAAAATTCTTTCCCGGGACCTTCTTGTTTCGGAAAATACTCTTGCCAAAAAATTCCGTGAAGAGGTTGGTGTTTCTCTCGGAAAATACAACGATATCCGGGTGTTCAAAGAGGCAGAAAATATGCTGCTGCACTCGGATTGGTCAATCCGACAGATAAGCGATATGCTTGGTTTTTGCGACCAGTTTTATTTTACCCGGAGGTTTAAACAGCTGAAGGGCATGCTTCCAAGTGATTTCCGCAAACAAAATAAAACACAAACTTTATAGAAAAATAAAAATCCACCCGCATAGCGGGTGTTTTTCTGTTTTGTGCACTTTGCGTTCTCAACTGCAAAAGGGGTATTAATAAAAAGCTTTGGAACAGTCGAATGCTCCAAAGCTTTTAGTATTTTTCAAATGCCGAGATATTTATGAACAACGGGCCACTAATCATCTGCATAGAATCTGTGTCCGCCGTTACCTTTTATAAGCGTGCAGCGGTCTCCCTCACCAAAGGAATCATAAACCTGTTTCCCTTTTTCAAAAACTTCTTCTGCACCAAACAACGGGAAAATGGTATCTTCAATTCCCGACACCTGTATAAAATATTTAGGATACGCCATTGCTATAAGATCGCCCATATCAAAAAACTCTGTTATATGCGGTACACAATTACAAGCGCAATGACCCATAGCGCCAATTGAGTCCTTATAAGTGCTCATTGCGCAGGATGGCATTGCAAGTTTGATTCTATCCTCAAGAGCAGACGCATATACCGTTGTAGTACCACCACCGGAATTACCCATACAGCAAATTTTGCTGACATCTATCTTGTCCGAAAATTCCTTTTCGATAACATCAATAAGCCTTGAAACATCCCATACCCGTTCTCCGATAGTTGTGCGCCCCATAAGAATTGCCGTCAAGGTAGATTCAACACAATGGGGTCCGTTTACATCTCCGCCGCATTCACCAAAGTTTCTTTGTTCAACGGCAATGGCGGCAAAGCCTTCCTTAACTGCTCTCACGCAGAAATCACGGTCTCCGCCTTTAATTGAATTCTCATCACCGGCGTACACTATTCTGCCCAGAGAAATATGCATTCCTCTGCTGTGTCCCTGCAGGCACATCATAACCGGCGGTTTTTCAACTCCGTCCGGGAGCAGCAGATGGCAAGGTACACGGTAACCTTTCTCACTTTGAAATGTGAATCGGATTTCTGTAGCATTTTCAATTTTCTTTTCAAACTCAATTTCAAACTCCGGATCAACCTTTGAAAACTTGTTCATTCCAAGCAGCTCAGAAAGTTTTTCCCTGGCAGCAGCTTTCCAGCCTTCAAAATTTTCTCCGTCATATGCCATTGCCGGAATTTGTTTTTGCATTAATTCTTTGGTGTTTTCATAAGCTGTTTTCATTTCTACACCCCATGTTATAATTTTATAGCATTTCACAAAAAACCTGCAGACAAACTTTGTGCTTTATAAATCTTTAGTTTTTGTATTTCCCAAACATTTCCTTTATTACATCATAGGAAAGCTTCGGTCTGCGATACATATCCACAACACCCTTGTTGTTACGGCAGGCGGCTCTTGCCATAACCCATACCTCAGGAGTAACCCGGCAATCCGCAAACTGCCACACAAAGGTTCCTGAAATTTCTTCTTTGTTCATATAAACTTCAAGGTTATCACGGATAATTTCTGCCTGTCTTTCTTCACTCCACTTCTGACAGGTTTTGTCACGGAAGCCGTAAATTGCCCCTGCTCCGAACTCACTTATAATTACGGGTTTTTCCTCGCCTGCACATTCAAGCATCCATTGTACCTCTCGGTCAATTCTCTCCTTCGTGTCAACATCCTCTCCCCAGCCACAGTATATGTTAAGAGAAAGAACATCAGGCAGGTCAAGGCTTTTATCGGTAAAATGCATACAGGTTGCAAATGTGTGGGGACGGGATGCATCAAGGGATTTTATCTGTTCAAGCTGTTTTTTGTACATTTCCCTGCCTTCGTCGGTCTGTGATGCACATTCGTTTAAGATTCCCCATATTACAATCGAAGGGTGGTTGTAATGATTTTCAATCATTTCATCAATACAATCCGCACATTGTCTTTCAAAGTTAGGATTCTGCATCTGTTTCAGTGAAAGCCCTCTTGCGTGGTTTTCCTCCCATACCATTATACCTCGTTCGTCACATAGGTCAAGCATTCTCTCATCGTTAGGATAGTGGCAGGTTCTTAAAGCGTTTGCTCCCATATCCACCATTAAGTTTATATCCTGTACCATGTGTCCAAAAGATACCGCACACCCTTCTGAAGCATAGTCTTCATGGCGGTTAAAGCCTTTTAAAAATACTTTTTCACCGTTGAGTAAAATGTCTTTACCTTTAAATTCAACTGTACGGAATCCCACTCTTTCAATAAGGTCATCTATTTCTTTTCCACCCACGGAAAGGGTAACCTTCAGCATATAAAGATTAGGAGATGCATTCGACCATGCCGAAACATCTGCATAGCTGCTTTCGAATACTACTGTTTTTTCCGAGTTTGCACCCAGTGTAATGTTGTCTGCCATTATGTGTTCTGCAAGCTCGCCGCAAAGATATACCGAAAGCTCATTTTCTGTAAGATTGCAAACTACAATCTCAGTTTTTCCGTACCACACTCCATCTTTTAAATACGGGGTAAAATGAACACTCTTTATGTATGCATCATCAAGAATTTCAAGTCCTACAGGTCTGGTTAAACCGCCATAGGAGTAATAATCATTGGGGACATGCAAAGCTGAAGCTTCCGAAAAACCATTGTCCACCTCTACCCTTATTTCGTGTTCACCTTTTGCCGTATTTTTAATTATTGCCGAAAAAGGCGTGTAGGCATTATAGTGATGAGCCACCTTTTCACCGTCAAAATATACATCTGCAGTATGGCTTACACCTTTGAATTCAAGCCTTACATTGCAATCCTTTTCAATGCATACAGTTTTCCGATATGTTCCGTGTCCGCGATAGCTGTAAAAATCAGGATGCTGTTCCCAGCAGCCCGGCACAGGCAAGGTGTATACCTTGTTACTGTCCGGAACGCAGAAATCCCACATCCCTTCAAGTTCTTTTACTTTTCTCACCTGGTGATTTTCAAATAAACGTATCATAAAAACAACTCCCTTTGTTTTATTAAGTGCAGTGTATCACAAAAAGCTTTTTGTGTCAATAGTATCTTTTCATTTTCCCAAAAAAAGCCAACTACACAACAAGATTTCCTACTCTGTGCACTTTTCTCTATCTCCCGCGTACGCCACGCAAAAAGAAAATGCCGGGAGGCAACGCCACAACCAGGTAAGGCAGTTTTGGTTTTGAAGCCATATTTTTAATTTATACTACATCAAAAAATCCCGTAATACGACAGTATTACGAGATTTTTGTTCTTTGTCTAAATATAAAAATCTGATATTCAAAACTGCTTTTGCATCCTGAAATCGAAATTTTTGTATGAATTTCAAGGCGAAAAATGCACATAATCCTGACGGATATGAGCATTTTTTAACACAGAAATTC
>JAZQCS010000058.1:0-25692 GCA_045546415.1 Clostridia bacterium
CGTTGCGATGGCTCTGGAAAAGTTTCCGGAAGTAAACATTGCCGTTGTAGGTGACACCTCTGTGATTTCGGAGGAATGCAAAAAGCTTGGCATACCGGAGGACAGAGTGGAAATTATAGAAGCTCCCGGTGAAATAACAAATTTTGACAACCCGGCAGAGGCTCTTTTCGGTAAAGGGGATTCCTCTATGCTTGTAGGATTGAAGGCTCTTAAAAACCGGGAGGACCTGTTCGGAATGATATCCTCGGGAAACACAGGAGTTCTTCTTACCGGTGCAATGAGATATCTTTCCGGAAAGGAAAGGGTACGGCCTGCTCTGGCGGCGGTGCTTCCGGCACAGAACGGAGGCTTTACCTGTCTTGTGGATACAGGAGCAAATAATGACTGTACAGCAGACATGCTTCATCACTTTGCAAGGCTTGGAAAGTCTTATATGAAAGATATGTACGGAATAGAAAATCCTAAAATAGGGCTTCTTTCCAACGGTGCGGAATCCACAAAGGGTAACAAGCTTGTTAAGGAAACATACTCTCTGCTTGCAGGGGACAGCGAGCTTGATTTTGTGGGGAACATTGAAGGAAATGTTGCGCTTTCGGGAGAATGCGATGTGCTTGTGTGTGACGGCTTTGCGGGGAATCAGGTGCTTAAGGTAACCGAGGGCACCGCAACCAGAATAATAACCGACATTATGAAATATGCACATCGTAACGAAAGCAACGAAATTAAAAAACTTGCTCTGCACCTTATGGGAATTTACGATATAGGCTCTCTGGGCGGAGGAAGCATACTGGGTATTTCCAAGCCGGTTATAAAAATCCGGGGAAATGCAGGTCCTGAGGCTGTGGTAAGTACAACGGAAATGCTTCTTAATATGGCAAACAACAAAGCGGTTTTTGATAAAGACCGAAACAAAATATAAAAAGGAGAATGAACTGTGTCTAAAATAAAAATAATGTGTACATCTACCGGATGCATTGATTACGCGCCCGAAAGATATAAAAACCTTGGTATTGATATTATTCCAATTCATGTTTTTTTTCAGGGAAAGGAATACAGAGAAGGCATAGACCTTGACCCGGTTGAATTTTACAGACAGCTTGAAACTATCGAAGACCCCAAAAACAATCTGCCTTCTACCGGTATGCCTGAAACCGCAGAAATACGCGGCTGCTTTGACAGGGCAATAGAAAACGGTTACGATGAAGCAATAGTGTTTACTCTTTCTTCAGGTCTTGGCGGTACATACAATAAAATTTGTCTCATTGCCCGTGAATATGAAGGTAAGCTGAAAATTACTGTAATTGATACAAAGCTTACCTGCTTTGGTGAAGGTCTTCTGGCTGTAAAAGCTGCAGAATTTGCCGCAAAGGGCATGGAATCTGATGATATTCTCAAAGAAATAAAATGGCTTATGAAACATCAGCTGTTTATGGGTGTTGACGGCAAGCTGGACTATCTTATCTACAACGGACGCCTTAAAGGTGGAAAAGCTTTTCTGGGGCAGATGCTGAATATTTGCCCGGTTATACACTTTTCTCCTGAGGGAGAGGTTGTTCCCCTTGAAAGTGTGCGTACCCCTAAAAAGGCTCTTGCAAGAACCTGCGAGCTTATGAAGGAAAGAATAGGGGACAGAAGTCCTGAGGATTATTTGCTTTGGCATATTTACACCGGACCTTCACTTATTGAAACCTTAAAGCAAATTGAAGGAAAGTTCGGAATTCAGACAAACCATGAAGCGGTTATAATGTCCCCGGTAAGCGGTTGCCATAACGGACCCTGGCTTGCCGGTTACGGACTCCTGTTTTTACGCCGTGAGGATGAACCTCTGGAGGATTGATATGATAGAAATAAAAGAAGTTAAAAGCAATGGGGACATAAAGGAATTTATTGAGCTTCCTCTTAAGATGTATAAAAACAATCCCTGCTTTGTGCCACCTCTTTACAGCGATGAAAAAAAGCTGCTTAAATCCGGTGGAAATACGGGGATTGCATGTTCGGTTTTCTTTCTGGCAAAGCGCGACGGAAAAACCGTTGGAAGAATTCAGGGAATTATACAGAAGCAGTTCAATGAAATTCACGGCAAGGCTCAGGTAAGGTTCAACCGTTTTGACAGCATTGACGATACCGATGTTGCAAAAGCTCTTTTTGATGCTGTTGAAAAATGGGGCACAGAAAATGGCATGGAGGAAATATGCGGTCCTCTCGGCTACAGCGACCTTGACCGCGAAGGTCTTTTGGTGGAGGGCTTTGATGAGGATTCCACCTTTGAAGAACAGTACAATTTTGAATATTATGGCGACCTTGTAGAAAAGGCCGGCTTTAAAAAGGATGTGGACTGGCTGGAGTACGAGCTCAGAATGCCTGAAACACGCAACGAAATGCTTTCGAGAGTGGCAAAGCGTACTCTTGAACTGCATAAGCTTCACATAGCAGATACAAATTTGCCTAAAAGAAAATACATAGATAAATACAAGGACGGCTTTTTTGACTGTCTGGATGTTTGCTACAGCCATCTGTACGGAACAGTTCCCCTTTCAAAGGAAACAAGGGAAGAGCTTGTTGAACAGTTTATGCTTATTGTAAACAAAGAATATGCGGTGTTTATCTGTGACGAGCAGGATAATGTGGTGGCTTTTGGTCTGTGCTTTCCCGGAATAGGAAACGCCGTGAAAAAAAGCGGCGGAAGGCTTACACCGGTTACCCTTCTGAAAATACTCAATGCCGTTCGGAATTCAAAAACCATAGACCTGGGTCTGGTTGCTGTACGGCCGGAATATCAGAAGGCGGGGATTAACGCAGTTATAATTGACGGCTTGCTTGAAATTCTTTCACGGGGAAAGGTTGAGAAATGTGAAACAAACCTTAACCTTGAAACAAATGAGGCTGTTCAGGCACAATGGAAATATTTCAATGCCAGACAGCACAAACGCAGAAGGTCTTACATTAAAAGGATTGGAGGATAAAAAATGCTTGAAAAATTAAAAGATATTCTCGGAAAGGTGCTTCCTGAAATTGATATGTCAGCTGTTACCGAGGAAACAAAGCTTGTGGAGGAGCTTGGTTTTGATTCTCTGGCACTTATGATGCTTTCAATGGAAATTGAGGATGCATTTGGCTTTGAGTTTACTGAGTTTGTCCGTTTTGAAACAGTAGGAGATGTTTGCGGATACCTGGAAAGCAGAATATAATAAAAAAGGTGTAACTATGGCGTGTACTCTTAAGGACAGTTTAAACCCCGAAACAAATTTTTGTTTCGGGGTTTATTGTATAAGGTTTTAGGATTATCCTAAAATTGCGGAAGATGGTCCGCATTTTCCCTGCTTGTTACTGTGCCGGACATAATATAATCAATAGAATTCCTGTTTTCTGTATTGCTGAGGAGATATAGAATATTTTACTTTAAACAACCTGCTGAAGTAAAACTGATCGGGTATTCCCACTTTTTCTGCAATGCTTTTTATACTGTCATCAGTATGATGTAAAAGTTCACATGCAACAGACAATCTGTATTCGTTGAGGTATTTTATCGGCGAACTTCCCGTTGTTTTTTTAAAAACCGCATATAAATTAGATTCAGACATTTTAATAACATCAGCCATTTCACAAACGCTGATGCTTTTCATATAATTGGCTTTGATAAATTCGATAACAGGATGTATTAAATCGTTACGATATAAAGCTTTTTCGGTAGCTATCTGCAATAAATGTTTGATCATATTATACAGACAACGCATTTTGTCACAAACATTATCCGCAGCTTCGTATTCATCAAAATCTTTATCGAAAATTGCAGAAAATTCTTTATCTGTAACAACAGGAAAATCAAAAACATCATCAATGCGGTATGCATTATTGATGATTACGTCTAAAAAAACATATCTTGCTGTAAATTTATTGAGTTCTTTATCTGCAAAATGAGTTATTTTTTGAGTAATATGTGATGGAGCAATAAAACACACACCTTCGCCTGTAGAATATTCATCCTCGTTGTCAAGCTTTATTCCGTAGGAACCAATTTTTGATTGTACGATTGATAAATAAGGCAGTTGTTTTATATGAACAAGACCATCATTTGATGATGATGTAAATCCCGAAAAATTATGATATTTTATATCAATACTTTTAATTTCCATTAAATCACCTCAATAGTATTATACATATTTAAAATAGATTTGTCAATGTACAAAACTAATGTTATTAAGTATAATTTTAATAAATATTAAATATGGAGGTTGTTTATATGGAGTTTTATACATATTCTGATCTTAAAAGACCCATACGGTTAAGTAAAAAAACAAGACAGTTTGCATATGAATCGCTAAATCACAAATACGGGCTTGATACTCGCAAAACGCCAAGTGTTTCATTAAATCACATAGAAAACTTTGAAAGTATGTCAGAAATCGAAAAATATAATGCTGCAATTTATGAAATCGTTACCAAAGCACCCGTCAGAATTTGTGAAAATGAAAAACTCAGTGGTTCTGCTACATTAGGAAAGGCAATTTCGCACATAGTTCCTACACAGTATAACAATAGCGACATCTGGAGTTCTATAAGCCATTTAACTATTGATTTTGAAACTGTTGTAAAAAAAGGTGTAAACTTTATCCGTGATAAGGTTGAAGAATCGTTAATTAAATATGCTGGAACAGAGAAAGAACCCTTCCTTAGAAGCTGTGCTCATTGTATCAACTGTATGGAAATATACCATTCAAGATATTTGGAAGAGCTGAAAAACAAAGACGGATACGTGCAGAATTATGAGAATTTGAAGCGCGTTCCCTTTAAGCCTGCAACTAACTTTTATGAAGCGGTGCAAAGCATTTGGTTTACATTTGCATTTGTCCGCCTTTGCGGCAACTGGCCGGGTATTGGAAGAATTGACTGGCTTTTGGGCGATTATCTCAAAAACGATCTTAAAACGAAAAGAATAACTTTAGATGATGCCAGAGAAATTCTTGCACACTTTTTTATAAAAGGTTGCGAATGGGTAAGTGGAGGAAATTACGGCAGTGGTGATGCGCAGCATTATCAAAACATTCTTCTTGCAGGTGTTGATGAAAACGGCAACGAGGTTACAAACGAAGTTACCTATCTTGTTCTTGAAATATTGGAAGAATTAGGAATAAGTGATTTCCCCACAACGGTTCGTATAAATAAAAATACCGAAAAAAAGCTCCTGGAACGCATAGCCGAGGTTATACGCTTCGGAGGCGGAATCATCGCTGTATATAACGAAGATTTGATTGTTGAATCATTAACAGATTACGGATATTCTCTGACCGAAGCCAGAAAATTTGCAAATGACGGGTGTTGGGAAATTCAGATTCCCGGAAAAACATATTTTACTTATCAGCCATTTGATTCTTTGAAGATATTACAGCAAGATACGTTGAATGGATATGATAACGTTATATTTGAATCATTTGATGATTTGTATGACAAATATATCAAAGATTTAAGAAATAATGTAAACAGATTAAAGCTTAATACACATAAGAGTTTTTTTAACTCCGGTGTTCCTACCAAGGATTGGAATTGGAAACCGACAACACCATGTACTGTTGTTTCAATTTTTGAAGGCGGTTGTATTGAAAAAGGCTTGTCTTATTTAGAGGGCGGACCTGTTTATAATGTTATTTCACCTCATATCGGAGGATTGCCCGACACAATCAACAGCTTGTATGCCATTAAAAAGCTTGTATTTGATGATAAGAAAGTAAGGTTTTCAGAATTTATGGAAATATTAAAAAACAATTGGAAAGATAATGAGGATTTAAGACGTCTCGCCTTAAACGGATACTCTTATTTTGGAAATGACAACGACGAAGTTGATGAAATCGGAGCACGCATTGTTAATGATTTTGCAGATATATGCGATGATAAAACACATAATGCAGGGTATATAACTCCGGCAGGAATCAGTACATTCGGCAGGCAACTTGAGTGGTCAAAAAATCGCCTGGCAACACCTAACGGAAAAAAGGCACACGAAATTCTTTCCGGGAATTATTCACCGACTCCCGGAACAGATAAAGAGGGTGCAACCGCTATTATTCGTTCCTATTGCAAATCAAATCTTAAAAGAACAGTTTCAGGAGCGGCGCTTGACATTAAGTTATTGCCTTCTTATGCAAAAACCGAAAACGGAATAACTGCAATTGTTGCTCTGATAAAAAGTTTTGTCCTGCTTGGTGGTCATTTTATGCAGTTGGATATTGCCGATGCAGAGCTTCTGAAGAAAGCACAGGAGCATCCGGAGGACTATCAAAACCTTTCTGTTAGAGTTTCAGGATGGAATGCTCGTTTTGTTACTATGAACAAAGAATGGCAGGATATGATTATAGAAAGGTCTAAATAATTTTTTGGAGAAGAATCTTATGAAAGCTACCATTTTTTCCATTCAAAGAAATTCGCTTGTAGACGGTCCGGGTATCAGAACAACTGTGTTTTTTAAAGGTTGCAATCTTAGGTGCAAATGGTGTCATAACCCCGAAAGTCAAAAACCTGAAAAGGAAATACTTTTTTACAAAAACAAATGCGACGGTTGCGGAAGATGTAAAGATTTAACCGCAAAAGATAAAAGTTTCATTTGTTTTAACGGTGCAAAAGAAGTATGTGGAAAGGAATATACAGTCGATGAATTAATGGCAATGATTATAAGAGACAAGGCCTTCTATGATGCTTCCGATGGTGGTGTTACATTTTCCGGCGGAGAATGTATGTTGCAAATTGATTTTCTTGCTGAAATTCTAAAAAAATGCAAAATAGCAGGCATACATACTGCAATTGACACCGCGGGCAATCTTCCATGGATGTATTTTGAAAAAATTATTCCATTTACTGATTTGTTTCTTTATGATATAAAGGCAGTCAGTGAAGAATTGCATATCTGTGGAACCGGATTTTCAAACAAGGCTATACTCGAAAACTTAAGACGGCTTTCATCCGACTATAGCGGAGAAATAATTATCAGAATACCGATTATACCTGAGTTTAACGCAAACTTCGAAGAAATAAAAAACATTGCCGTTTTCCTTCATGGCATCAAATACAAAAATGTGGAACTTTTGCCATATCACCGGATGAGTGAACATAAATATGAAGCTTTAAATATGCTATTTACCAGTTATCCGTTACCGAATAAAGATGATATTGATGCATATAAAAAAATTATAAAATAATCAAAAAAACGGGTATGTCTCATTCAAGGGAGACATACCCGTTAACTGTCCTTAAGAGTACTCGCCATAATGTTACACCTTTTTTGTGGGTTATTTTAAAAATTCCAGCATAATATCCGTTGAAACCTGTGCAGCCTTTGCCACGAAGGTGGGGTAATCCACATGAGAGGAGCCGTCGGCATTATCCGAAATAGCTCTGAGCACACAGTAGGGGGTATTGTTTATAATACAAACCTGACCTATGCTTCCTCCCTCCATTTCACCTGCTACTGCACCGAAATTGGAAACGATTCTGTCTTTTATTTCTTTGCTGTTCAGGAAAACATCACCACTGGCAATGATGCCCGTTTCAACAGCAATTCCTTCTGTTTTCCTTGCGCAGGCAAGCAGTTTTTTATGCACATTTTCATCGCATGGAAGCTCAACCATATTAATTCCCGAAATAAAGCCCACCGGGTCACCTAAGGGGCTTGTATCCATATCGTGCTGAACGGTGGCTGTGGCAACAACAATATCACCCACCCCTACTTTTTCGGAAAGCGAGCCTGCCACACCGGTGTTTATAACCGCATCGGGCTTGTAAAGAAGTATCATTGTCTGGGCGCAAACAGCAGCGTTTACCTTGCCTACGCCTGCTTTTGCAATAACCACATCCGTGCCGCTTATTTTTCCGCTTACAAAATCTATTCCGCTGACGGTTTTTATCTGTTTTTCAGTAACCGCATTTTTGAGATTTTCAACCTCAATGTCCATTGCACCTATAATTCCAATCATAACAAAATCTCCTATGCTTTGTATTTTAAATCGTCTGTTGTGATGCTTTTAATATTTTCCAGATAACGCTTTGCCTCAGCTTTTGCAGATTTCAGGTCGAGGCTGCGGTAATTTCCGCACTCAATTTCACTTGCACCGAAAACCTCACCCTCATAGGCGATAATCTTTTGTAAAATGTCCTTTATAATTTCAATAACCCGGACATCATCGGCATTTCTTACAAGCAGATAAAAACCTGTCTGGCAACCCATAGGGCCGAAATAGATTACATCGGAGGAGATTTCCGAATTGCGCACAAAGGTGGCGAACATATGCTCAAAGGTGTGCATAGTCACATTATCCATATAATCACCGCAGTTAGGCTTGCGGGTGCGCATATCGTAGGTGGTGATGTCACCGTCAATACGGGATATGTAAACGCCCTCGGTAATTTTTGTGTGGTCAACCTCAAAGCTTGTAATTCTCTGCATAAACAAACCTCCCCAAAAACTCTTTCTAAATACATTATAACTCTATTTTCTTCATATTTCAATAAAAAAATAAAAAAAGTTTGTAGAAAATGTGTCAAAGTTCTTGACAAATCATATGAAAAAGTATAAAATATATAGGTAGTTTTACAAAAATGCGAAATTGGTGAATTTTTTTATTTTACATACAGAAAGGCTTTGAAATTATGGGACTTAACTTAGCACAGAAAATTATTAAAGAACACCTGGTCAGCGGTGAAATGAAGGCGGGAACCGAAATTTCCATCCGCATTGACCAGACACTTACACAGGACTCCACAGGTACAATGGCTTACCTTGAGTTTGAGGCTATGGGTGTTGACAGGGTTAAAACAAAAAAATCCGTTGCATACATTGACCATAACACACTTCAGTCCGGCTTTGAAAATGCCGACGACCACAAGTTTATTCAGACCGTAACCTCTAAACACGGTATCTATTTTTCCCGCCCCGGTAACGGTATATGCCATCAGGTTCAGCTTGAAAGGTTCGGAGTTCCCGGAATGACCTTACTTGGTTCTGACAGCCACACACCTACAGGCGGCGGTATCGGTATGCTTGCAATCGGTGCAGGCGGTATGGATGTTGCAGTTGCTATGGGCGGCGGTGCTTATTACCTTACAATGCCCAAGGTTTGCAGGGTTAACCTTGTAGGAAAGCTTTCTCCCTGGGTTGCCGCAAAGGATATTATCCTTGAGGTGCTTCGTATTCTTACCGTTAAAGGCGGCGTAGGTAAGGTTATTGAATATGCAGGTGAAGGCGTTAAAACCCTTACTGTACCCGAAAGAGCTACAATTACAAATATGGGTGCAGAGCTTGGAGCAACAACCTCAATTTTCCCCAGTGATGAAATTACAAGAGAGTTCCTGAAGGCTCAGGGCAGAGAGGAGGATTTCACCGAAATTCTTCCCGACAGTGATGCAGAGTATGAAGAAGAAATTACAATAGATTTGTCAAAGCTTGTTCCTATGGCGGCAAAACCCCATATGCCCGACAATGTTGATACAGTTGAAAACATAGGCGCAATTAAGGTTGACCAGGTTGCTATTGGCAGTTGTACAAACTCTTCATATATGGATATGATGAAGGTTGCAAGTGTTTTAAAGGGCAAAACCGTTCATCCCGATGTAAGCCTTGTAATTGCTCCCGGTTCAAAGCAGGTTCTTAATATGCTTGCAGAAAACGGCGCTCTTGCAGATATGGTAGCGGCAGGTGCCAGAATTCTTGAATCTGCCTGCGGTCCCTGTATCGGTATGGGTCAGGCTCCCAAAACAGATGCAGTTTCCCTTCGTACCTTTAACCGTAACTTTGAAGGCAGAAGCGGTACAAAATCTGCCCGGGTTTACCTTGTAAGCCCCGAGGTTGCGGCAGCAAGTGCAATCAGCGGTGTTCTTACCGACCCCAGAACACTTGGGGAAGCTCCCGTTATTGAAATGCCCAAAGCTTTCAAGATAAACGATAATATGGTGGTAGCACCTGCTCCCGAAGGCAATGATGTTGAAGTTGTAAGAGGTCCCAATATCAAGCCCTTCCCCGTAAACAAGCCTATGGAAGATGTTATAACAGGTAAGGCACTTATAAAGGTTGAGGACAACATCACAACCGACCACATTATGCCTTCTAACGCAAAGCTTCTTCCTTTCCGTTCAAACATTCCCTATCTTTCGGAATTCTGCCTTGTGCCCTGTGACCCCGAATTCCCCGCAAGAGCAAAAGCAAACGGCGGCGGCTTCATCATCGGCGGAAGCAACTACGGTCAGGGCTCCAGCCGTGAGCACGCGGCTCTTGCACCCCTTTATCTTGGCATAAAGGCTGTTATTGTTAAGTCCTTTGCACGAATTCATGTTGCAAACCTTATAAACTCGGGTATTCTTCCTCTTACATTCAAAAACCCCGATGATTATGATAACATTGACCCCGAGGATGAAATTGAAATTACAAATGCAATTTCCCAGGTAAAAGCAGGGGGAGAAATTGTTATCCGCAATGTGACAAAGGGCAAGGATATTGTTACAGAAACCTGCCTGTCCGACAGACAGATTGACATGATGCTTGCAGGCGGTCTGCTTAACTACACAAGAGAAACCAATAAATAATCAGGAGTAGGTTATGAGAGAAAAAGAAGGTATGTCCATATCAAGTGAAGAGCTGCTTGAAAAAATACGGGAGAAAATTATTACCGGCGTTTACCCCGACGGTGAAAGTCTTACCGAGGTGAAGCTTGCAAAAGAATACGGCACAAGCCGTACACCTATCCGTGAGGCTCTCAGGAGGCTTGAGGCGGAAGGGCTTGTTATAACCACACATAACAAAGGCTCGGTGGCGCATACCCTTACGGCTCAGGAGATAAGCGATGTGTTCAATATCCGCATAAGAGTGGAAAGCATGGCGGCATACCTTGCGGCAAAAAACATAACTCCGGAAAAGCTTCAGGAACTGAAGGAGCTGCAGAAAATTCTTGAGGAAAATGTGGGTTCGGACAGTGGAGTACAACAGACAGATTCCCGTTTTCATGATATAATATACGAAGCCGCAGGAAGCTTCCCTGTAAAAAGGGTTTTGCGGGCTATGAGCAGTAACATACGGTTTGTCCGTTACGAAAGCCTTAAAAACGAAGGCAGGGCGCAGCAGGTGGCGGCAGAACACGCCGCAATCCTTGATGCCATTGTCAGGGGTGATGCAGAGCTTGCGGAAAAGCTTGCCTATCAGCATATTCTGAATGCGGCAAAAAAGAATAAAGCATGTAAAATTCTTCCCCTGGGCGGTAAGAGTTTACAGGAGGTTTAATTATGTCAGATAAAAAAGTTTCCAGCGTTGTTATAAGGCGTTTGCCACGATATTACCGTTATCTTGGAGATTTGCTTTCCTCAGGAATCACCCGAGTATCCTCAAGAGAGCTCAGTAACCTTATGAATGTCACAGCGTCACAAATCCGTCAGGATTTAAACTGTTTCGGAGGTTTTGGTCAGCAGGGTTATGGCTATAATGTGGAATATCTTTATAATGAAATAGGAGATATTCTCGGTATCCACAAAGGCAGAACAATGGTTATTGTGGGCACCGGAAACTTAGGTATGTCCATAGCAGGATATGCCAATTTCAAAAAACGCGGTTTTACTGTTGTTGGTCTTTTTGACCGCAACCCTGCCATTTTCGGTACAAGGGTAAACGATGTCGAGGTAATGCCGGTGGATACTTTGGCTGAGTTTTTAAACAAAAATGAAGTGGATATAGCTGTACTTACCATGCCAAAAGAAAGCGTGCAGGAGGTCCTTCCTGTAATAAAGGACAAGGTAAAGGGTATATGGAACTTTTCTCATAAGGAAATTCCTCAGGAAAACGGACTTTGTGTGGAAAATGTACATTTAAGCGACAGCCTTATGACACTTTCCTGTAAAATTGGCAGAGTAGAGCTTGACAAAAAGCAAAAAAAGGAATAAAATATAATATGCCGTCTAAAGGACGGCAATATGCCCCCTTAGTTAAATGGATATAATAAACCCCTCCTAAGGGTTAGTTGTGAGTTCGATTCTCGCAGGGGGTGCCAAAAAAAGACTTGCTATTGGATGTGCTCTTAAGAATAGTAAAAGGTCGTAGCAATTTTGCTGCGACCTTTCGTCATTATAAAAGCAATCTGATTCCCATTTTAAAGGGTTTGTGTCAATGTATTCCCATATCTTCTGATAATCCTTTTCTCCGCGGATAATGTGGTCGTGGTATGACCTTTCCCTTTTGATACTAAAAATATTGTGAGGGTAGTGACAATTTCAGCATAATATGGTATAATTGTATTGAAAATTGGAACATTTTCCCAATTTTCAAGTCTATATAAGTAGAAAGAGTTAGACAAACTTGAATTTGACGAGGTGAGTATACAACATGAAGATTCATAATGCACAGTATAAAATTGATGATAGCAGTATTTTGAACTACTATGAGGTTGGAACCGAAAAAAACAAATTATTACTGCTTCATGCCCAGGGGACAAACTCTTGTAGCTTCGATAATGTTGTTACAAAACTCGCAAAGCACTACCATGTGTACCTGGTAGATTATTACGGACACGGAAAGAGTTCCCTCAATCCGGAAAAATACAATCTGGTCAGTATCGGCAACGACATCATGGAATTTATTGAAAATGTGATTTGTGATTCTGTTGCCGTGTTGGGTCATTCATCGGGTGGACTGATTGCAGCATACATTGCAGCACACTCTCCCAGATGCTCCAAACTAATATTGGAAGACCCTCCGTTCTTCTCAAGCTGGGGCGAAAGAAGATATAATACATACAATTACAAAGATTTATCCTCTGTCTGCCATAATTTCCTTTTACAGGATGTGGAAAAGGATTTCGTCTATTACTATTTCAGGAATCAGTATTGCTGGAATTTCTTTCCCGATGAATCCAGAGAAACTGTCAGAGAAAAACTGAGTGGTTTTGCATTGAAATACCGAACCAAACATCCCGACAAAAATCTGAAAGTTCTGTTTTGGCCTAAAAGGTTTTTAGAAGGCTTTTATGGCCTGCAATATTATGACCCTCGTTTTGGAGAAGCCTTTTATAACGATTCGTTCAATGACACTGTTGATTACAATGACCTTCTTTCTAAAATCAAATGCAAAACCCTGTTTATGAAAGCAAAAACAACGATTGGTGAAAATGGTTTATTGCAAGGTGCATTGTCTGATGAAGATTTACAAAAGGTTGGTGCATTGATTGAAAACTTAAAAATCCAATATTTCGATTGCGGTCATGGTATTCATTCTGAAAAGCCCAAACAGTTTGTGAAAGCGGTACTTTCAATTTGACCAATTCCAATTTGTTGAACTAAATACATATATGATAAGGTGCATACTATAAATGTATCAATATTTATGTATGCACCTTTTTGTATACTTTTACCCATCAATACTTATCCGGAAATGGGAGTTATTTTAAATGAACAGAAAATTTTTACCTGAAATTTTTAGGAACCTTGCCCGTGATTTTCCTGAAAACCGTGTAAAAATGCTTCATATCGCTGTAGCCTACCTCATTGGCGACCTGTTCAACATTCATATCAGCGTTTTTCAGGAGCTTGCAGGCTTCTTCAACCCGAAGGGTCTGCAGGTACAGGCTCAGGGTTTTGCCGGTAAAAAGCTTAAAAATCCGTCTGAAATGGGATGGGCTGAAGCCTGAAATGGCAGCAAGGTTTTCCGTGAGAAGTTCTTCTTTGTAATGCAGATTTATATATTCAAGAATTTCCAGCATTTTCTGGGTTCTGTCGGAGTTTACGCAAAGCTTAAGCCGGCAGATAATAACTAAAAGCTCAATAACATATCCGCGCATAATATCACGGTAGCCAATGTTTTTATCAGTAAATTCACGGAGCATTCTTTCATATATGTTGAATATATGGCGATTTTCACTTCCGCGGGCTGTCACAAAAATATAATCGGTGGGAAGGTTGGTGTATAAATTATTCAACAAAAAATGGTCGGTAATATCGAAAAAGTTACGGCTCTCGTTCAGGGCAGAATTGAAATATGCCGGAGTGAAAATGCAGTTATAAATGAGAAGCTGTGCGTTGGCAGGTATGATTTTATGGGGGATATCGTAATTAATTAAAAAAATATCTCCTTGTGAAATGGTATAGGTTTTGCCGTTGACAATATGTATTCCCTCACCGTCGGCAACATAGGCAATTTCCACAAAATTATGCGCGTGGTCGGAAATTTCAGTCTGTACCTCGCAACGGTTTATATAAGCGGAGCCGGTACTTAAAATTTTTTCTATGGTTTCATTCATCATGAGCGTATACCCCCTTAAATATGGCGTTTATTCCTATTGATAATCATTATATCATGTGATATAATAAAAATCAAGAACAAAAACGGGAGGTATGGTTTATGACATCAAAGGAAAGAGTTCTTCGTGCCATAAAAGGTGAAAAGGTGGACAGAACACCTGTTTATGGTTGGGTAAGCGCTAACCTTGGAAATGAAATTACAGAAAAATTCGGCTCGGTTGAAGCCTTTGAAGATAAGTATGAGTTTGATGCAGCGCATATATTCGGGGCACCAAACCCATACGGAAACGGTGCAGGGATTAAAGAGCTTCAGGAGAGTTGCGACGAGCTTACACCGGATATATTACTGGAGAAAGCTGTCACCATACCTGCATCGGAACAGGACTGGACCGTAGTTAAAAATGCTCTTGAGCACCACGGGAAGCGAGGACGGTTCTGCTACATACAAACACCGGGTTTTTTTGAGTTTTTCAACGGGATTTTCGGCATAGAAAACCAGCTTATGTATCTGATTTTGTACCGTGAAGAGCTTGAAGAGCTTTATAAACGCCAGGCGGAATGGGTTACGGGCTTTGCTGATTGCTGCCTTGAGCTTGGTGTGGATTGCATACATATTTCGGATGACTGGGGCTCTCAGCGTGACCTTATGTTCAGCCCTGAGCTGTGGAGAGATATTATTAAACCCAATATGAAAAAAGTTATTGACCATGTGCACGCAAAAGGCGGTCTTGTAAGCCTGCACTCGGACGGATGTGTAAAGGCAGTAACAGATGACCTTGCAGAGCTTGGCCTTGATATGATACACCCCTGGCAGGAAAGTGCAGGAATGTCATACGATTTATATAATGAAAAGTATTCGGACAAGTTTGCCATTCTTGGCGGAATTTGCATACAGACCGTTTTGGGGATTTTGCCGAAGGATAAGCTCGAAGCGGAAATACGCAGAGTATTCGGCACCTTAAAGGATAAACGGTGGATATGCTGTACAACCCATTATGTGCAGAATCATTGCACAATTGAAGACCTTGAGTTTGCATATGACCTTATATACCGCCTTGCAAGAGAATAAAATCAAACCCCTACCAAGAGTAGGGGTTTTTCTTTTAGCCTTAAAAACAGGGGTTGAATTTTATGAAAAGTTGATGTACAATTAAGTCAGGTGATGAAAATGAAACACAATATAAAATTTGGTGAGAATCTGAAAAAACTGAGAAAACAGGCGGGATTGACACGGTCGGGTCTCGCAGAGATGATATCCTATTCGGAAAAATCTGTTGAAAAATGGGAATTCGGCAAAGCACTTCCGCCCATGGAAACGGTTTGCCGTCTTGCGGAAATTTTCAGCGTAACTCTGGACACTCTTGTTTATAACTCCCGGACCGAGGTGAAATATCTGCTTGCTATTGACGGCGGAGGCACAAAAACGGAGTTTTTGCTTACGGACCTTGAAAAGAGGGAAATAAACCGCGTTTTTCTTGGAGCATCCAATCCGGTGGATATTGGCATGGAAAAAGCTTTGGAGTTGCTTGAAAAGGGAATAAAAGAGGTTGCAAAAGGAATAAGTCTCCGAGAAATTTCGGTTTATGCCGGTCTTGCCGGAGGAATGACCGGAGATAACACACGGATTATAAATGAGTTTCTCGGAAGGTTTAATTTTGCTTTTTACAACAACGGAAGCGATGTGGAAAATGTTCTTGAAATTGCTCTTTCCGGTGGTGACGGTGTAGCTGTCATTATGGGTGGCGGAATAATAGCGTTTTCTCAGCTTGACGGAAAACGAAACCGCATCGGAGGATGGGGTTATCACATAGATAAAGGCGGAAGCGCTTACAACATAGGCTCCGACGGTCTTTATTCCGCACTTCGCTTTATTGACGGACGAAGGGGCAGTAAAATAATTAAAGAGCTTACGGAAAAAAAGCTGGAGAAAAAACTGAATGAGTCCATCAGCGATATTTACAAGGGCGGCAAGGCATACATTGCATCATTTGCTCCGCTTGTTTTTGAGGCATACAAAATGGGCGATGAGTTTGCAGAGGAAATAATTGACCGCAATGTCAGGGAGGCATCGGAAATTATCCGGACCGGGCTTGTGCCTTTTAAAACCGGAGAAAAAAAGGTGGTCATATGCGGTGGAATAGGTAAAATGAACGAGGTACTGATGCCATTTTTCAGGAAATATCTTGATGAAGATGTGAGCCTTACATTCAATTGTGAGCCGGTTGTGAACGGAGCACTTATTCTTGCGGAAAAGGGTATAAAGGAGAGGGTGGAAAATGCTTAAAACAGAAATGAGAAATCCCGATACATACGGAATAGAAAATATGTCGGTAGAAGAAATTCTTGATACAATAAACCGTGAAAACCACAATGTAATTAATGCCATAGACAAGGCAAAACCGCAGATTGCAAAAGCTTGCGAGGCTGTAACTGAGACTGTGCAGAAGGGTGGCAGAGTTTTTTACATAGGCGCAGGCACCTCAGGAAGACTCGGTGTGTGCGATGCAGCGGAATGTCCGCCAACCTTTGGTGTACCGGAGGAGATGTTTACCGGAATTATTGCCGGGGGCTACAAATCCATGCACAGTGCTTCGGAAAATGCCGAGGATAAAGGTGACCTTTCGGTGGAGGATTTAAAAGAGCAGGGCATTTGCGGAAAGGATATATTAATCGGTATTTCCGCATCGGGTTCGGCGCAGTATGTTATATCTGCCATAGAATATGCCAACAGCCTGGGTGCTGAAACAGTATCAATTACAAATAACCCTGACACAGCTATGGAAAAAACAGCTCATATTGGTATATGTGCCGATACCGGTCCGGAGGTGATAACCGGGTCGACCCGTATGAAAGCAGGCACCGCACAGAAAATTATACTTAATATGATATCCACAACAGCTATGGTGAAATGCGGATATGTTTACGAAAACCTGATGATTAACCTGAAGCCCTCCAATAAAAAGCTTGCACGGAGAATGGTTGGCATTGTGCAGGAAATTTTAAAGTGTGACGAACAAAAGGCACTTGCGCTTCTGGAAAAAAACAACTGGAGTATACGGGCTGCGGCAGAAGGGGAGGAAAAGTAATGGCAACATATACACTTGCAAAAAACGGTGAAAGCGTTTTTCATATTGTAAACCACAGATATTCCGATGAAACCGTGCGTTTTGCGGCATCGGAGCTTCAAAAATATATTCTTAAAGCAACCAATACGGTAATTCCTTATTTTTCGGACGATGCAAGATGCCCGAGAAGAGGACCTGAAATTCTTATTGGTCCTTTTGTCCGCGGGGAAACCGGGTGGGAAAACGACCTTCACGAGGAGGGATTCATAATCCGGAGTAAAGGGGAAAATATTGCAATTACCGGCAAAACCTCAAGGGGTGTACTGTACGGGGTTTACCGTTTCCTTGAAATTTTCTGCAATTACAGATGCTTTACCAAGGATGTCGAAACCATTGACAAAATGAAAGAGCTTACAATAGAGCTTGATGAAATAAGAGAAGAGCCTTCCTTTGATTTCCGCGATGCCTATTTCCGCAATGCATTTGACGGGGGCTTTGCCTCTAAAAATCACCTTAATTCCAGCCTTTCGGATATTTCAAAAGCCCGTGGAGGTAGAAGAAAATGGTTTAATTTTCATCATTCCTTCCTGAATCTTATACCCGATGAGGTGTATTTTGAAAAGCATCCGGAATGGTTTTCGGAAATTGACGATGAGCGTAAAAGGAACACTCAGCTTTGTCTTACCAACGAAGCGCTTGTGGATGAAGCGGAGAAAAACTTAAGAATTTGGATTGAGGACAACCCTGAATGTAAGGTTTTCTCGGTGGCACAGAACGATAACGAGGACTTCTGCACCTGTGAAAAATGCCGTAAGCTTGAAGAAATTGAGGGGAGCCATTCGGGACCGATTATACATTTTGTAAACAAGCTTGCAGACCGTATAAAGGGCGATTATCCGGAGGTTATGCTCCATACCTTTGCCTACTGGTACAGTATGGAACCACCAAAGCATGTTGTTGCAAGAGATAATGTGATTGTCCGTCTTTGTACAACCTCCTGCAGTCACGAAAAACCTTTTGAGGAGCTTGCAGAGCTTAAACCCGGCAGCATTGAATACAGATATGTAAATGCTCTTAAAGGGTGGAAGAATCATGCAAAAAATGTTTACATATGGGATTATATTGTGAATTTTCGCAACTATCTTCAGCCATTTGTAACCTTTGAAACCCTACAGAAAAATCTGGCTTTTTACAAGGAATGTGGTGTTCTGGGCATTCTTGAACAGGGCAATTTTGCATATGGCGGCGGTGGTTGCTTTGATGATATGAAAGCCTACATTATAGCAAGACTTTTATGGAACCACAGAACAGATATTCACGAGGAAATCCACCGTTTCTGTATGGGTGTTTACGGAGAAAAGGCAGGAAAATATATGGAGGAATACACTTACCTTGCACAGGAAATCTGCAGCAGCGGAGAGCTTAAAATATATCAGGCACCGGACGCGGAATACATTACCGATGAGTATGTTGCGGAGGCAGACCGCCTTGTTTCAACGGCAATTGCTCAGGCGGAAAATGAAACATACCGCAGAAATGCTGAAAAAGAGTACCTTTCGGTAAGGTTTTTAAAGCTTACCCGCATGGAAACAGATGTTCCCGGCAGGGAAGAGGCAATTGAAGATTTTTTTGAGGAGGTAAAGGCTCACGGAATAACAGAAATCCGTGAACGCAGAACTCTTGAGGTAACAAAGTACAATATGATTAAAAACCGCTATGCAAAAGGCGGAGAGGGTGAATATACCCTGTATTATATAATGCAGTAGGAGAGGCTTTGGCTCGGAGTGTCCGTGCCAAAGCTTTTTCTGTTCACAAAACGCAAAATGTGTCCAATCCCGGAATATTTAAGCAAAATATGACCTTGAAAAAGCTTTGCTCATAATGTATAATTATGGTAGAAGGAGATGATTCTGGTGACGGATTTTTGCAAATTTGCAGATGTTTTTTACGGAAACGGAGAGGTTGACCATTTTGCCGAAGAAGGAATGGCTTCAAAATGGTTTTATATTAAAGCACTTTGCGGAAACACTACACCGCATGCAGTTTTACCCTTTGGGAAAATATCGGTAGGCGCATATAGTGGTGGTTATCCCACAGGCTACGGCACCCATTGTCCCAACTCCTGCGGGGGTATATATAAAATAAGCGATGTACAGAAAATAAGAGGATTTTCCCATTTGCATCAATCCGGAACAGGTGCAATAGGGTTTTACTATAATTATGCCATTGTTTCGCCTTTTTACGGTGATGTGGCAAATATAAGCGAGTTTTATGAGAACACAGATGAAAAGGCAAAGCCCGGCTACTATTCCACAAGGTTCAATGAGGTTTTGTGCGAGGTTACAGTAAATGAAAACACAGCGTATCACCGCTACACCTTTGAAAAGGCAGGCGGACGGCTTGCTGTGGATTTTTCGAATAACGGTATACTTCGCAAGCTTGGAGCATGGTACAGCTCTGTTGCCGAAGAAGGGCTTCTCAGGACTGACGGCAGGGGGAAAATATACTGCCAGTGCGTGCTTTCGGGCGTGAAGCTGTATTTCTGTGCAGAGGTACTCAATGCAACAAGCAAACTTTTTGAAGACTTCCGGGAAACAGATGAAAAAGAGCTTGGGGTTTCGGATGTAGAAAAAAGCTTTGGCGGAGTGTGGGATTTTGAAGGCGACCGGGTTGTTGTAAAGCTTTCATATTCTACCATAAGCCTTGAAAAGGCTGAAGAAAACATAAAAAATGCAACAGCGGATTTTGATGCTGCTGCACGGCATGCCTATGATATATGGAACGAGCATCTTTCACGGATTGAAATTGAAGCAGAGGATGAAATGAAGGAAAAGTTTTATTCAAACCTTTATCATTCACTTATAAAGCCCTGTGATATGTCCGGAGAAAAGCTGCTTGGAATTGAAAACGAGCTGGTTACGGATTTTGCAACCTTCTGGGACCAGTACAAAACGGCATTGCCGCTTATTCTTGCAATATATCCCCATATGGCGGAAAAAATAGCAAGGGCTGTTGTGAACACAAGCAAAACTCTGGGACGAGTTCCCTGCAGTATTGTTCTGGCAAACAGGTTTCCCTGCGAGGAGCAGGCAAAAATGCTTGGAGTTATGACTCTGCTTAATGCGTACCATTACGGCATAAAGGGAGCAGATAAAAAAGCTGTGGAGGAATGCCTTAAGCGAGAGCTTGCTCTTGAGGTGAACAAAAGCTTTACCGAAAACGGAACGATGGAACGGGCAACCCACATACTTGACAGTGCCGATGCCTGCCGATGCGTTGCGGACATAACCGACGATGAAGAGTTTAAGCTAAGGCTGAATTCCCTTGCGGATAACTGGAAAAAGGCATATGCCGATGATGGTTTGCTCACGGAAAATTCAGTATACTATGAAGGTGACAGAACAACATATTCCTTCCGTTTGCACCCTTATATGCAAAGCAGAATTGCGCTTTGCGGAGGCAAAGAAAGGTTCACAGAGCTGTTGGACAGCTTCTTCGGTTTCGGTAAGGAAAGCATAAAACAGATTACCCACCTCGGTGCGGATGATGAGATAAATGCAACGGATTACCGTCGTTTTCAGGGCTTCAACAACGAGCCTGATATGGAGGTGCCCTATGCATATATTTATGCGGGCAGACACGACAGACTTTGCGATATTGTTCACAGCTGTGTAACACAATCCTTTGGAACAGGCAAGGGCGGACTCCCGGGAAATAACGATTCCGGCGGCCTTTCTGCCTGCTTTGTGTGGAATGCTCTGGGTTTGTTCCCTGTGCCGGGTACAGGAGAGTTTTTACTGGGCTCACCCCACATTAAAAAAGCAAGGGTTAAGCTTTCAAGCGGAAATACCCTTGAAATTGAAGCAACCGGAAACGGCTACTATGTTGAGAAAGTAACCTTCAACGGCATAACAGTTAAAGATTTTACCGTTTATGCAAGAGATATTATGCAGGGCGGAAAGCTTGAATTTACAATGAAATAAAAAAACCACGCATTACCTCAAGGATAATGCGTGGTTTTTTATTTTACAAGGATTTCATACTGACCTGAGCCTAACACATCACCTTTTCTGTAAGATGTACTGTTAACGGTAATTTCTCCGTCCAGGTCTATTTTAAAGGTTGCACCTGCCGGAATGTAAACCCGGCAAAGGTGACCGCCATTTTCTTCTTTTATGCTGACCCTGACTTTTCCGCAGGCAAGAGCAAGCTCACACATTACATCCTTTGCAATTGCGGAGAAGCAAGGGGCGAAGGAAATTTCTGCAAAACCGGGCTTTGCAGGGGTTATTCCGCAAAGATGGGTGAATATAAAGTACATAAAACCACCGTGCATGGGGTGATTGTAAGAAGAAACGGGGTTTTCACGGGGTGCCACCTTTTCCATTTCGGGACATTCCCATATGGTTGTGGCATCACCGTCAAGCATTGTGCCGAAGCTTTTATGCTCGTGGTTGAACAAAAAGCGGAGAGCAATGTCGGTATATCCTTCACGGCAAAGGGCAGGGATAAGATATTTGTTACAGTAAATACCGGTATGCATTGCGTAATCGTCATTTTTAAGCATATGAAGAAGAGCCTGAAGAAGGGCATCGTGCTCACCGTCGGGATAAAGCCCGGTATCAAGAGCAACACCGTCTGTACCCTGAAAGCCGTAGGAATGCTTTTCAAAGCTGTAAAAATGGCGGTTGAAGGATTCCTTTATTTTGCCGGCAAGTTCACCGTAATAGCCGGCGTTACCTATGCCGAATTCAGCACACAGCTCCTGCATACGGATACATATTTCATAGAACATTGCGGTTGAGGAATGTTTAACGGGGATTCGCTCCGGAATGTTGTTTCCTCCGGGAGGACACCAGTCACCAAGACCCACAGAAATTATGTAATCCTCGCTTCGTGCAAGCTCATGTTGTACCCATTCCTCCATAAGGTCAAAGTTTTCAAGAACAGCCTCGCGGTTGCCGGTGTATTTGTACATATAGTAAGGGATAATTATCTGAGCACAGCCCCAAAGGGGAGTGGCTTCACCGCATCCTCGTTTGCCGGGGGCTATCATCTGCCACATGCCGAAAACCTCTTTTGTTGTGCGGATATCGTGAAGATATTTTGTGTATGAGGAAACGCTGTCAAAGGAAAGCAGACCGTAGTTGCACACCACCTGAGCATCACCAAGCCAGCCGCATTTTTCCCGGGCGGGGCAATCCTCCGGCAGACCGTGGAAGTTTGACACAAAGGTGTTGTGGGTGATTTTTGTGAACTTGTCCAAATCCTCAAAGGAGGTGGAGAATTTACCGGTATCAGGCATATCGGTGGAAATTTGTATAGCTTTTGCAAGAGTGGGTTGAGGGTCTGTACCGTAGCCCTTTGAACAGTCATACATACCGGTTACTTCAATGTAGCGGTAGCCGTGATAGGTAAACCTTGTGCGGTAGGTTTCACCGCTGATGTCACCCCGGGCTATGTAAATGTCCTGCTGAAGGCATTGCGTGGCAAAGGTTCCGGTTGAACGCATATCCAGGTTGCCTTCCGGGTCAAGGGATTCCGCATAACGGAACACATAAACCGCACCCCGAGGTGAACGGGGAAGGTGAAATTCCGCAATGCCGGCAATGTTTTCGCCCATATCAAAAATCCAGGCGGCAGCATTTTTACCGCTTACGCGGTTTACCGAAACTGCCGGAAGTTCACGGATAACACGGACGGGAGGCATAAGACAGGGGGTGAGCAATCCTTTTGGGGCTTCATCAACCACAACCTCCTGCCAGCCCTTGTCAGAACCGTCAAACTCGGCAAAATCAGGAGTTTCAAGACGGCAATCGTAGGTTTCTCCGGCATAGATGTTGTTAACGGTTATGGGGCTGTATTTGTATTTCCAGTCCTTTTCGTTTGTGGTAACAACCTGAACCGAACCGTCAGCAAGGGTGATTTCAAGGCGGATTATGACACATTCGTCACCGTAGGAAAAACCGTTAAAACCCCATACGCGGCTCTGGGAATAAAAACCTTCGCCCAGTAATACAGTCAAGGCATTACCGCCTTCCCGGATAAACCGGGTAACATCAAACCGACGGTAGTAAACAGTTTTTTCGTAGTTGGACTGAGGTGGGTCAATAAGGTAATCAGAAATCGCCTGACCGTTAATGTAATACTCCCCGCAACCCAGACCGCAGGCATACATAACAGCTTTTTTTACAGACTTTGTTTCAAACTTGGTACGCAGATATGGAGCCCAGCCGCTGATGTGTTCAGAAGGCTTTATCCAGCTTGCTTCCCATTCATCAGGAAGGATTCCTGTGTGAATGCTATGGGAAAGGCTTGCACATTCGCCTTTATTATCGGTTACTGTAAGGCTTACAGTATAATCCCTCCGGGATTCAAGCTTAAGACCGGGAAAGGAAATATCGAAATATTTGCCGGATATTATTTCACCGCTGTCGAAAACCTGACCTTTCTCACCGGAAATTACAAGCCGGTAAGAAGCCTGAAGCACATCGGTTTCGCTGGAATCGAGCTTCCAATCGAAGTACAGACCTGAAAGGGGAACAAGGGCGGGATTTTTAACATGGTTAACAGAAAAATCATATATTCTGAGCATATAAACCACTCCTTTAAAATGATAGCTATATTATATCAGAAAACAACGCAAAAGTAAATAGGGTTTTATTTTTATTTTAAAGTTTTATGGAATAAAACCCTATAATTTGTTGACTTTTTGCGGTTTTGGTGGTAATATATTCCTGAGGTGATTATGTAATTATGAAAATACAGTTTTTAGGAACAGGTGCAGCGGATTGGACCAACAAACCCAGTAACGAATATTTGCCCGGTGAACGCCGGCTTACAGCGGCAATTATGGACGGACACATTATGCTTGATGCCGGTCCTCAGGGCTATGACCACGCTGAGGCTCTTGGTTATGATATGAGCCTGATTACCGATGTTTTTGTGTCACACACTCACGGTGACCATTTCAGCGAAGGACAGTTCCCTAAGTTTATAAATGCGGCAAAGCAGAAAATTAATATATGGTGCCAGGAAGGTGCGGTGAACAATCTGCGTCTTTCTGATGAACAGCGTGCACAGGTGAATATCTGCGTTGTACCCATGTTTGAACCCTTTGAAGCGGCAGGTTATACTGTTACTGCAATGCCTGCAAACCATCAGGTGCCGGGAGAACAACCAATACATTTTGTGTTTGAAAAGGACGGTAAAAGCTTGTTTTACGGCCTTGACGGCGGTTGGTTTATGGCGGATACCTGGGAATATATGCGTACAAAATGGCGTACCGATAAGGCGTTTGACAGTCTTATTCTTGATTCCACAGTAGGTGATAAGGACGGTGATTTCCGTCTTGGAACTCACAACTCTGTACCAATGCTCAGGCTCATTATGGCGGCACTTAAGGAAAACCTTATGATAAAGGAAAGTACAAAAATTTATGCCTGCCATCTTGCAAGGACTCTTCACGATACCGACCTTTCAAAGGTAACGGAATATTTTGCGGATTTCGGTATGACTGTTGTAAATGACGGAGACATAATAGAGGTGAAGTAATTGATAGACAACATAAAAGGCGCAATTTTTGATATGGACGGCACTTTGGTTGATTCCCTTATGCTGTGGGAGGTTGTGTGGAAAAAATTCGGAGAAATTTTTTGCAACGGAAAAGGTTTTGCACCTACTCCGGGGGATGACAAAAAGGTCAGAACAATGATTCTGCGTGATGCTATGGATTTTGTTCACGAGCAATATTCAATTGGAAAAAGCGGTGCAGAGCTTCTTGACGAAACCAATAAAATTATTTTGAAATTTTATTCGGAGGAGGTAATGCTTAAAGAGGGCGTAGCAGAATTTCTGGAATATTGTCACAATAAGGGAATTAAAATGTGCATAGCCTCGGCAACAGATATAAATTTTGTAAGGCTTGCCGCAAGGCATTGCAAAATTGAAAAGTATTTTTCGGATATTCTTTCCTGTGCCACATTAGGCAAGGGCAAGGATCAGCCGGACATATATTTAAAGGCCATGGAGTGTCTGGGCACGGCAAAGGAGGAAACCTGCGTGTTTGAAGATTCCCATGTTGCAATTGAAACAGCCGCCCGGATTGGTTTGAAAACCGTTGGTATTTATGACAAATACAACAGCGACCAGGACAAAATACGGGAAATTTCTACCGTGTATATTGCCGAAGGTGGAACCCTGGAAAAGCTCATAGTTCAGGAATAAATGTAAAAGGGGATGTTAAAAAACTCAGGATCGCAAGAAAAGAGGGTAAGAAATAGTTTTTGAAAAGTTTTTCGTATAGCTTACATCCGAAAATAAAGGTAGAAAAATCAAAATCTTTGATTTTTCTTAAAAATTTCAATCTTTT
>JAZQCS010000059.1:0-15347 GCA_045546415.1 Clostridia bacterium
AGCTTCTACAACGGGAGCTTCTGCAACGGGAGCTTCTGCAACGGGAGTTTCGGGAGCTGCAACAGTTTCTTCTGCCACAGGAGTTTTTTCTGCCACAGGAGTTTCTTCGGGAGTAGTTACAATTGTTTCGTCGTTCATATAAATTCTCCTTTTAAAATAATTAAATAAAGTTCAAAATCCACCTTATGATAAACCCTGAAAGAATCAGGGCGAGCACAAGGGAATCAAGCTTTTTGCTTTTAAAAATTCTGCCGTCAAGCAGAAAATAGGCGCAAAGCACCGGAACAGAGAAAAGCATAAAGTGGTATTTAAGGGATGCCACAATATCTCCTCTGAGAAGGGCAAGGAGTGCTCTTGTCATTCCGCAGCCGGGACAGGGAATGCCAAGAAAATAACGGAAGGGACAGCCAATGCCGGAAAAATAAAGAAAAACCGTACTTGCCGCAAGCACTGGTATAAGGATGAGTTTTAGCGGCAGATTTGTGATTTTGCTGTGTTTAAAAAACACAGAGCCTGCATAATTATGCAGGCTCTCCGCTTTTTTTAAGCTCATTAGTCTTTAAGAGCATTGCCATTAGCGTCAGCATTGATTTTGCCACAAAGGATAAGGATACCTTCGATGATACCCCACCAGCTGCCAATACCACATGTTACAACGCTAACAACGATCTGGATAATAGCCTTCGAGGTGAAACCAAGGTAGAAGTTATGAGCGCCGAAAGCACCAAGTAAAATACCAAGAAGACCAGCTGTAAGTTTAGATTTCTGTTCCATTAAAATACCCTCCTAAAATAAAAATATTATATTCTGGTATTATTAAGTATAGCACAATATGAATAAAATGTCAATAGAAAATTGACAAAAAAAGTCATTTTTTGCTTTTTAATACTTTAACAAAGTAGAGAAATAAAATTTTTTTGTATTTTTTGAAAAAATTACTTGACAAATGGAAAAAAGCTGTGTATAATTATTAGTATAAATGCGATGAGAGGAAACAAGTAGGCTTATTATAAACCTGGAGAGAGTTGCCGGTTGGTGCGAGGCAAAGGCGGATTTAAGCTGAATACATTCCAGGAGCAGTGTCCCGAAAGGCGCTTTGAACCGGTTAAGCGTACGAGTAGACGGCAACGGGAGTTCCCGTTACAGAACAAGGGTTTGTTTGAACCTGTAAGGTCTGCACCGCGAGATGCAGATGAACTGAGGTGGTACCACGGAGTACAAAAAAAGTATTTGCACCCCGTCCTCTGAAACAAAATCAGAGGGCGGGGTTTTGTTATCCTCGCCCGGAAAAGAAAGAGGTTTTAAAAATGGTAGTAACTTTAATTATGCTTGTTGTGTTCTTTGCGGTTATGGTTGGCGTTGGTGTGTATTGCCGCCGCCAGGCAACCGATGTTAAAGGCTTTGTCCTGGGTGGAAGAAATGTAGGTCCCTGGCTTACAGCCTTTGCTTACGGAACATCTTATTTTTCGGCAGTTATTTTTGTTGGATATGCCGGTCAGTTTGGTTGGAAATTCGGTGTGGCATCCACCTGGATTGGTATTGGTAATGCGGTTATCGGCTCTCTTCTTGCCTGGGTTGTCCTTGGCAGAAGAACAAGGCTTATGACACAGCATCTCAACACCTCCACAATGCCGGAGTTTTTTGAAAAGCGTTATGGCAGCAAAGCCCTTAAAATAGTGGCTTCAATAATTGTTTTCGTGTTTCTTATTCCGTACACAGCCTCTCTTTACAATGGCTTGTCCCGTCTTTTTGTAATGGCTTTTGACGGAAAAATTGATTACACCTGGTGCATTGTGATAATGTCCATTCTTACCGCTGTGTATGTAATAGTAGGCGGATACATGGCAACCGCTGTTAACGATTTTATTCAGGGCATTATAATGCTTGCGGGTATTGTTGCAGTAATATGGGCAGTGCTTCAGGTTAACGGAGGTCTGGGCGGTTCACTGCAGAAGCTTGCCGAGGTTATGGGCGAAAGCCCTGCAGAGCAGGTTCCCGGTGCATTCAGCTCCTTCTTCGGTCCTGATTTGTTCTTCCTTATTTTTGTTGTTCTGCTTACCTCTCTCGGCACATGGGGTCTTCCTCAGATGGTACAGAAGTTTTATTCCATCAAGAGCGAGGGTGATGTTAAAAAAGGCACAATTATTTCCACGATTTTTGCAATTATAGTTGCAGGCGGATGCTATTTTCTTGGTGGTTTCGGAAGAATTTTTGCAACACCTGAACAGGTGGCGGCAGAAGGCTTTGACTCCATTGTTCCTTCTATGCTGAAGGATTTAAGCCCTGTGCTTATCGGCCTTGTTGTGGTGCTTGTGCTTTCTGCATCAATGTCCACTCTTTCTTCCCTTGTTTTAACATCAAGCTCAACGCTTACCCTTGACCTTATAAAAGGTAATGTTGTTAAGAATATGAGCGAAAAGAAGCAGCTTCTGATTATGAGAATTTTCGTTGTTGTGTTTATTGTAATTTCTGCAGTTATTGCGATATTCCAGGTTAAGAGCAACAGCGATGCAGTAAAATACATAGCTCAGCTTATGGGCGTTTCCTGGGGTGCTCTGGCAGGAGCCTTCCTTGCTCCCTTCCTTTACGGCTTGTACTGGAAAAAAACAACAAAGCTTGCTTGTTTTGTAAGCTTTGTGTTTGGTGTGGGAGTTATGGTGCTTAACCTTACCTGTAAGGGTATTTTCCCTGCAGGAATGCAGACGCCTCTTCATGCCGGTGTATTCGCAATGGTAGGCGGACTTATTATTGTTCCCGTTGTAAGCCTTATCCCTGCAGGCAGGCTTAAAAAAGAGGATGTTGATGAAATGTTTGCTTGCTACGATGTAAAGGTTGAAGCTTCAGCAAAGAAAAATCTCGGTGAATAAAGAACAAACCCTCAGGGCTGTCTTTTTGGGGCAGCCCTATGGGTGTTTATTATAAGAAGGAAAAAATATGGTTATAGACTTTCACACTCATTGCTTTCCGGGGAAAATTGCCTCACGGGCAATGGAAACCCTGAGCCGTGAATCTGCTCTTGTTCCGCCTCTTGACGGAACAGCGGAAAACCTGCTTGGTGTGATGAAAGAGGACGGAGTGAATGTGTCGGTAGTGCTCAGCATTGCCACAAACCCTCATCAGCAGGCCTCGGTAAACAGTTTTGCGGCAGAATTAAATGAAAAAGAAGGATTATGCGCATTCGGTTCGGTTCATCCGGACAGCAAAAATGCCATGGAAGAGCTTGAACGAATAAAAGAGCTTGGTCTTAAAGGGGTGAAGCTTCATCCTGAATATCAGAATTTTTATGTTGACGACGAGAAAATGAAGCCTGTTTATAAAAAAATATCTTCACTTGGGCTTATTACTGTGTTTCATGCGGGGGTGGATTACGGTTTTGCCGCACCTTACAAGTGTATGCCTGAAAGTATGGCAAGGGCGCTCCGGTGGTTTGATTCACCGGTAGTTGCGGCTCATTTTGGCGGACTTATGTGCCACGAGCAGGTGCTTAAGCATCTTTGCGGACTCCCTGTTTATATAGATACTTCATTCAGCTACGGTGCCGTGGCTTTGCCTATGGTACAGAAAATTATTGAAAAGCACGGTGCAGATAAGGTGCTTTTTGGCTCAGATTCTCCCTGGCACAAGCCTTCGGAGGATATGAGAATAGTGAATCATCTGAAAATAACAGATGAAGACCGCGAAAAAATACTTTGGAAAAACGCAGCAGAACTGCTTAATATAGTATAAAAAGGAGATTTATTATGATAATTACAGAACTTCTGGAGCGCAATGCCGCACAGTACGGTGACGAAACCGCCCTTGTGGAAATTGCGCCCAACCTTATGGAAAGCTCAAAGCTTACCTGGAAGGAGTATGCACTTATTCAGCCAAATCCGGCAGAATCGGGCAGGCAGGAGATAAGCTGGAAACAGTTTGAGAGAAAAGCAAACCGTTTTGCAAACCTTTTGCTCAGCCGTGGAATTAAAAAGGGTGATAAGGTTGCAATTCTTCTTATGAACTGCCTTGAATGGCTGCCTATTTATTTCGGTGCGCTTAAAGCCGGTGCTCTTGCGGTACCTCTTAACTACCGCTACACCTCTCAGGAAATTAAATACTGTACAACTCTTGCAGAAGCGGATGTACTTGTGTTTGGCCCTGAGTTTATAGGCCGTGTTGAGGAAATTTACGACCGCCTTCCCGGAGTAAAGCAGGTTTTCTATGTGGGTGAAAACTGTCCTACCTTTGCAGAAAGCTATGACAGGATTGTTACCTTCTGTTCTTCCCACAAGCCCGATGTTGAAATTAGCGAAAAGGATAACGCGGCAATTTATTTTTCCTCCGGTACAACCGGCTTTCCCAAAGCAATTCTTCACAACCATGAAAGCCTTATGCACGCGGCGTTAACCGAGCAGAATCACCACGGACAGACCCGTGAGGACTGTTTCCTTTGTATTCCGCCTCTTTACCATACCGGTGCAAAAATGCATTGGTTCGGCTCTCTTGTGGCAGGAAGCAAGGCGGTGCTTTTAAAGGGTGTTAAGCCCTCCTGGATTCTCAGAGCTGTATCCAACGAAAAATGTACCATTGTATGGCTGCTTGTGCCCTGGGCTCAGGATATTCTTGACAGTATTGACCGTGGGGAAATTGATCCTGAGGAGTATAATCTTTCTCAGTGGAGACTTATGCACATTGGTGCCCAGCCTGTTCCTCCCAGCCTTATTAAGCGCTGGAGGGAAAAATTCCCGGATCATCAGTACGATACCAACTACGGTCTCAGCGAATCAATCGGACCCGGTTGTGTGCATCTTGGCGTGGAAAACATTCACAAGGTTGGAGCAATAGGTAAGGCAGGCTATGGCTGGCAGGTTAAAATATGCGACCCGGAGGGAAACGCTGTTCCCCGCGGTGAGGTTGGTGAGCTTGCTGTAAAGGGCCCCGGTGTTATGACTTGTTATTACAACGACGAAAAGGCAACAAACGAGGTTCTCCGTGACGGCTGGCTGTTCACGGGCGATATGGCGGAAGAGGATGCTGACGGTTTCATTTATCTTGTTGACCGTAAAAAGGATGTTATTATTACCGGTGGTGAAAACCTTTACCCGGTACAGATTGAGGACTTTATCCGCAGCAACTCTGCTGTAAAGGATGTTGCGGTAATTGGTTTGCCGGATCCCAGACTTGGTGAAATCGCAGCGGCAATTATAGAGCTTAAGCCCGAATGTGTTGCTACAACCACCGAGGCGGATATTGACGAGTTCTGTCTTGAATTACCCAAATACAAACGACCCAGAAAAATTATTTTTGCCCAGGTTCCCCGTAACCCCACCGGTAAAATTGAAAAGCCAAAGCTCCGTAAAATTTATTGCGGTGAAAGTGTTGTGGCTCAGCAGAATGAAATTAAATAATCTGAAAGGAAATTAAGGTTATGAAAAAATTAATGCTTGGTAACGCGGCAGTTGCCCGCGGTGCCTATGAGGCAGGAGTAACGGTTGTGTCCTCCTACCCCGGCACTCCCAGTACGGAAATTACTGAAAACATTGTAAACTATCCCGAAATCTATGCCGAATGGGCACCTAACGAAAAGGTTGCCGCTGAGGTTGCCATTGGTGCTTCCATTGCAGGTGCAAGAGCAATGTCCTGCATGAAGCATGTTGGTATGAATGTTATGGCTGACCCTATGTTTACTGTCAGCTACATAGGTGTAAACGGCGGTCTTGTTTTTTGCGTTGCGGATGACCCCGGTATGCACTCATCACAGAACGAACAGGATTCAAGACATTACGCCGAGGCTTCAAAAATTATGATGCTTGAGCCTTCCGATTCCGCTGAATGTAAGGAATTTACAAAAATGGCGTATGCTCTTTCCGAGGAGTATGACACTCCTGTAATTATCCGTCTTTCCACAAGAGTTTCCCATTCTCAGAGTATGGTTGATTTGCAGGACCGTGAGGACTATCAGCTTAAAGACTATGAAAAGAACATTGCTAAAAATGTTATGATGCCCGGTAACGCCATAAAGCGTCATGTTGTGGTTGAAGACCGCATAAAGGCGCTTGAAGCGTTTGCTGAAACCACAGAGCTTAATGCAGTTGAGGATAACGGTGCGGAAATCGGCATTATCACCTCAGGTATTTCGTACCAGTACGCAAAGGAAGCTCTTGGAAACAAGGCAAATTACCTTAAGCTTGGTATGGTTTATCCTTTGCCTAAGAAGAAAATTCTTGATTTTGCCGCAAAGTGTAAAAAGGTTTATGTAATTGAAGAGCTTGACCCTGTTTTTGAAAAGCATTGTAAGGCATTAGGTGTGGAGGTCATAGGCAAGGAGGTATTCACTCTTCTTGGTGAGTATACTCCCCGTATGATTAAAAACGCGGTGCTTGGTGAGGAGGGTCCGGAGTTTACAGCTCTTGAGGAAACAATTCCCGTGCGTCCTCCCGTAATGTGTGCAGGCTGCCCTCACAGAGGAACATTCTATGTACTTAAAAAGCTTGGTCTTGTGGTTTCCGGTGATATTGGCTGCTACACCCTTGGTGCAGTTGCACCTCTTGCAAGTGTGGATACCACCATCTGTATGGGTGCTTCCGTATCTGCCGCTATGGGTATGGCAAAGGCAAGAGGTGAGGAGTTTAACAAAAAGCTTGTTTCTGTTATTGGTGATTCCACCTTTATGCATTCCGGCATAACCGGTCTTGTTGATATTGTTTACAACAAGGGCGCAAACACAGTTATTATTCTTGATAACTCTATTACCGGAATGACAGGTCATCAGGATAACCCCACAACAGGTAAAACAATCCGCGGAGAGGAAACAAAGCAGGTTAATTTAATTGCCCTTTGTAAATCCATAGGTGTTGACCGTGTTGTTGTGGCTGACCCCTTTGATGTCAAGAATTTTGAAAAGGTAGTAAAAGAGGAAACTCAGGCAGATGAGCCTTCTGTAATTATTGCACAGCGTCCCTGCGCACTTCTTAAATCTGTTAAGTACACAGGACATTGTACAGTTACCGAAAACTGCAAAAAGTGCAAAATGTGTCTGAAGCTTGGCTGCCCTGCAATTTCTCTTGACGGTGACAGCATTAAAATTGACCTTAACCAGTGTAACGGTTGCGGACTTTGTGTTAATGTTTGTCCCTTTGATGCTATTAAGAAGGAGGATTAACTTATGACTAAGAATATTATGATAGTAGGCGTTGGCGGTCAGGGTACCCTCCTTGCAAGCCGCATCCTGGGTAACACAGTTATAAACGAGGGTTACGATGTAAAGGTTTCCGAGGTTCACGGTATGAGCCAGCGAGGCGGAAGTGTTGTAACCTATGTTAAATACGGTGAGAAGGTATATTCACCCATTATTGATAAGGGTGAAGCGGATATCATTCTTGCTTTTGAGGAGCTTGAAGCGTACCGTGCTCTGCCTTTCCTTAAAAAGGGCGGAAAAATAATTATCAACAGCCAGAAAATCAACCCCATGCCTGTAATTACAGGTGCGGCACAGTATCCGGAAGGCATCACCGGTAAAATCGGTGCAAAGGCTGACGCAGTAGTTTGCGACGCGGTTTCTCTTGCAAAGGAAGCAGGAAACATAAAGGCGGTAAATGTTGTTCTTATCGGTATTATGGCAAAAACCACCGGTATAGAATATGAAAAGTGGATACAGACCATCAGGGAAACTGTTCCGGAAAAGTTTGTTGAAATAAATATCAAGGCATTTGACCTTGGATATAATTTATAATTTTTTTATTAGGAGATGAAACCTATGAACAAGTATCACCAGCCTGAGCAGGAATGTATGGATCGGGAGGAGCGAAAAAAGCTTCAGCTTGAACGCCTGCAGAAGGAAATTAAGCTTGTTTACGAAAATGTAAAACCCTATCGCGAGCGTATGGACGAGGCAGGAGTTAAGCCGGAGGACATTAAAGAACTTAAGGACCTGGCAAAGCTTCCCTTTACATACAAAAAGGATTTAAGAGATTTTTATCCTTTTGAGCTTTTTGCGGCACCTCTTCATGACATTGTGAGAATTCACGCTTCCTCCGGAACAACCGGCAAGCAGATTGTTGCCGGCTATACACAGAACGACCTTGATATGTGGTCTGATTGTATGGCAAGACAGTTCGTTGCCGCAGAGGGAGATAAAGATTCCATTGTACAGGTTTCCTACGGATATGGCCTCTTCACCGGTGGTCTTGGTGCACACGGTGGTGCGGAGAGAATTGGTGCAACCGTTATTCCCACCTCTTCCGGAAACACAGAGAGACAGATTCGTTTTATGTGCGATCTTGGCTCCACTCATCTTTGCTGTACTCCCTCTTATGCAATGTACCTTGCAGAGGCGGTTGCCGAAATGGGCGTTAAGGACCAGCTCAAGCTTAAAGCGGGTATATTCGGTGCAGAGCCCTGGACAGAAGATATGCGCAGAAAAATTGAGGAAGGTCTTGGTCTTAAGGCTTACGATGTTTACGGTCTTACTGAAATTGCAGGTCCCGGTGTTGCCTTTGAATGCGGTGAACAGGGCGGTATGCATATAAACGAGGACCATTTCCTTGCTGAAATTATCGACCCCGAAACAGGGGAGGTTCTTCCTGAGGGTGAATTCGGTGAGCTTGTGTTCACTACAATCACCAAAGAGGGTATGCCCATGATCCGTTACCGTACCCGCGACCTTTGTTCGCTTAATTACGGAAAATGTGCCTGTGGCAGAACCCTTGTAAGAATGAACAAGCCAAAGGGTCGTTCTGACGATATGCTTATTATCCGTGGTGTAAATGTGTTCCCGTCACAGATTGAAGAGGTTCTTCTCAGCATGAATCAGGTAACACCCAACTACCAGATTGTGGTTGACCGCGTAAACAACACCGATACCCTTGATGTCAATGTTGAAATGACCGAGGAAATGTTTGAAGATGATATCAAATCAATCGAAAAGGTTGAAAAGACTCTTGAGGCTAAGCTTCGCACTACTCTTGGCATCGGTGCGGATGTACATCTGGTTAACCCCAAAACAATTGTGCGCAGTGAAGGTAAGGCAAAGCGCGTTATTGATAACAGAAAATTGGTTTAATGAGGAGGATTGAAAATGTTTATAAAGCAGTTATCGGTTTTCATTGAAAATAAACCCGGCAGACTTTCAGAGGTTCTCAATGTCCTCAGCGAAAATAATATCGACATCAGTGCACTTTCCATTGCGGAAACAACTGAGTTCGGTGTGCTCCGAATGATAGTGAGCTATCCGGATGCAGCAAAGGTAAAGCTTCGTGAAAGCGGCGTTATTGTTAAAACTACCGAGGTTATCGGCATGGTTGTGGATGATAAGCCCGGTGCTCTTGCTAAGGCAATAACTCTCCTTTCGGAAAACGGTGTTGCTGTTGAATATTCTTACGCATTTTTAAGCAATAACAACAAGGGCGCTCTTGTTGTACTTCGTACCGATTCCCCCGAAAAGGCTGAAGAGGTACTTAAAGGCGCAGGCATCGGAATGGTATCTCCTTCCGAGGTTTACAGAGTTTAATTCAATGAGGAAAAGAGCCTGTTTGAAAGCCGGATTGACTTTCAGACAGGCTCAGTTTTTTCGTCCCTTTTTGTTATATTATTTCCGCCACAACATCCTCAAGCCCTGAAGGGTCGGTGAAGCTGTCTGCCAGATTCCGTAAAAGGTCACATATTTCGCTGTGATTAATGCTGATATCGGACAGAGAACACACAAGATAAGGACACCGGGAAAAGGCGTTCAGGGGAGTCTGGCGAATCTCAATGCCATAGGTTGTACACATTTTTCCGTTGCAATCGGGCTTTTTTTCGGATAACAGATAGTAATCAAGCCGTATCCCATCTGCTCCGGAAACGGCAGTTGTAAAGTATTTGCGATTCATTTTTTATACCTCTTTATAATTGTAAAAATATGGAAATGAAATCAAGATGTTGTATTTCCTTTAATATAATTATACAATGTATTGGGGTATAAAGCAAGAAAAACCGTTCTAATAATTCCCCTATGGTTTGTCAAAATGGGGCTTTAAAGCCGACGAAGGAAGGAACTTCGACGGCAAGAGAGCTTTGTTCCGACTCTTCGACAGCATTTAATTTCCTCTGTCGCCTTTTATGGTAAAAACAGCTATTGTGCCGGGTCATCGCAGATATCTACAAGAATAATGTCCTCACCTATAATTTTAATCTGATCCCAACATATAACAATGTCATTTTTACAGCTCCAGGGATTTATCCACTTTCCGGGTCCGGGAACAACAATTGATTTCAACACCCCGGCAGTAATGTCAATTTCCACATCGCAAACATAACCCAGCCTTCTGCCGTTGCGGATGTTTATGACCTCTTTGTTGTGAAACTCTGTTGCTTTTTTCATTATGTGCGCCTCCTTTTTTATATTCATATTCAGACTGTATTTATATTAGAAGTGACACATATTGTAAAAATTGCACAAAAATTAGTTTCCTTTTTGTACAACTGTACTATTGTAATAAAATGAGAAATGTGGTAGAATTATAATAACTATCAGTATTTTATTTCATAGGGGGAAATATAATGAAAATCAAAAACTTATTAGCATTTGTATTAGTAGCGGCAATGGTCCTTTCCATGGGCATTTCTGTCTCCGCTGCAGACATCACCTTGTACGCTGACCAGAAGGCATACGGCGCTCATCAGGTTACCGATAAGAATACCTTCGGCGTATATTATGAAGCAGGGGAAACAACCTGTGGCTTCAGCTTAGCTTGTCCCAGCTACAGCAACGGTTTAGGTACACTTCATTTCGGTCTTTACGCTTGGCAGGGCGATTATGAGTCTACTCTTGAAAGCGGTGAGCTTCACGGTGCGGATTTCAAGGATTTCGCGGATAACGCAACTCTTAAGTTTGAGTATCCTACTGCTCCTGCAGGCGAATGGCTTGTCCATGTTTCTGCTCCCGCAGGCTCCGACCAGGTTGGTGCATGGAGTGAAGGTAACAGAGCAGCAGCAGCCTCCGATTACAATGTTAAAATCTTTTTAAGCGGTACAGAACAGGCAAACAGAGTTCCCAGAGGTAAGCTTCACACAGGTGCTTCCGCAACTCTCGGCAACCTTAAATTAGGCGGCGAAGCTGACGAAGAACCTGTTGATATCGGCACAGCTACAACTTCTACAGTTCCTGCAAAAACCTTTGAAGAAAAAATTGCAGAAAGCATTGTTATGTACACAGGCTCCTCCACAGCTTATGTTGGAGCTAAAACAAAAATGATTGACAAGTACAACAAGAATGTAACACCTGTTGTTGTTAACGGCTGTACACTTCTTCCTATCCGTTTTGTTGCAGAAAATCTTGGTACATCTCTTAACTGGGATGGCGTTAACCAGATTATAACAATGGAAAGATACGGCACAACAATTGAAATGAAGGTTGGAAACGGCTTTATGAAGCTTAACGGTGAACCTGTTGCCCTTGAAGTTGCTCCCACAATTATGAACGGCAGAACAATGGTGCCTCTTCGTGCAATTGTTCACGCTCTTAACATTCCGATTCACTGGAGAGCAGATGGTGCAAACGGTCTTATTATCATTGGTGAAACCTGTAACGACCTTGGTGAAGACCTTACTGTTATCGGTACACTTCTTTCCAAACTTAAAATGAGATAATTAAAAAATGAAAACCGCAAGTGAAAACTTGCGGTTTTTACAATTTATTAATATTTTTTTCATAAAACCTTCACAATTGGGTAGTATAATAATTACATAACAAATTAATTAGCGGTGTTGCATTCCGGAAAATCCCGCCGGGATGCTGTACTATAGATTTTTTCATATCATACTCCCAATCAAAGAAAACGCGGAAGCCCTGAAAAGCTTCCGCGTTTTCTTTTGTATAAGAAATGTTATTTCTCTTCTTCAGCAATTTTTCTGCCCATCAGCACACCCATTGCAGATGCCATCATAAGACCTCTGGTCCAACCGCTGGAATCTCCCAGACAATGAAGCCCCTTTATGTTTGTGTTAAGGCTTTCATCCATGCGTACACGGTTACTGTAAAATTTAAGCTCAGGCGAATAAAGCAAAGTCTCTTCAGCGGCAAAGCCCGGAACAACATAATCCACCGCCTGAATAAAGTTGATGATATTAAGCATTGCCCGGTAAGGCATTGCTGCGGTAATATCGCCTGCCACGGCATCGGGAAGAGTGGGCTTTACATTGGAATGAGAAAGCTCATTTTCCCAGGTGCGTTTTCCGTTCAGAATGTCACCGTAACGCTGAACAAGAATGTGACCTGCACCTAACATATTTGTAAGCTCGCCTACTTTTTGAGCATATTCTATGGGCTGATTAAAAGGCTGATTAAAGTTGTGGGAACAAAGAATAGCCAAATTTGTGTTGTTTGATTTAAGGTCCTTGTAGGAATGACCATTAACAACAGCCAGGTTGTTATCATAATTTTCCTGGCTTACAAAACCACCCGGATTCTGACAGAAGGTTCTTACCTTATTTTTGAAGGGAAGAGGATATCCAATCAGTTTGGACTCGTAAAGAGTACGATTGACAGTTTCCATAATTTCATTGCGGACCTCCACGCGCACACCGATATCTACTGTACCGGGTGCATGAGCTATGGCGTGTTCCGTGCATAACTTATCAAGCCAGTCTGCTCCTCGTCTGCCTGTTGCAACAACAATATGCTCACCGAAAAGCTCAAGATTTTCCAAGCCCTGAGTGGCATATACACCCCGGCATACTCCATTTTCTATTATAAGCTCATTGCATTCGCAGCCAAAAAGCATATCAACTCCCTGCTCCTGAAGATATTTCTCCAGGGCAAAATACAACTGCTGAGCTTTTTCTGTGCCCAGGTGACGGATAGGACAGTCAACGAGCTTCAAACCTGCTTTTATGGCGCGTTTGCGGATTTCCTTAACCTCATCGGTATTTTCCAGACCTTCAACACGAGTATCTGCACCGAATTCAAGATATATTGTATCGGTGTAATCAATAAGCTCCTGGGCAAAATCCTCACCAATGAGGGTGGGTAAATCGCCGCCAACCTCGTAGTTCAGAGAAAGCTTGCCATCAGAAAAAGCACCCGCACCGGAAAAACCGGTTGTTATATGGCAATATGGTTTGCAAGTCACACAGGCGCCGGTTTTATCTTTGGGACAACTGCGCTTTTCCACAGGACTGCCCTTTTCAAGCATAACAATTTTTCCGGTGCCTCCTCTTTTGAGATATTCAAAAGCGGTAAAAATACCGGCAGGACCCGCACCAACAATTATAACATCATAATTCAAAAAAATCACACTCTTTCTTGTAGTAATCCATATAAAATAATAACACATACTCTTTTAAAAGTCAATAGAAGAAAACATCAAAAAATTAGCCGACGCCCTGAAAGTCAAAAAAAAGAAAAGTTGGGGGGATTTTGTAAAAAACTTCTTATTTTACGACATTATTAGATAAAGGAGGTTCCCCGGCAGGCAAGAATAATAAAACTGAATACAATAAACGGAGGTAAAAAGATGGAATTTAAAACGGAAAAATTCGGTAACTGTCTTGCGGTTGCCATAAGCGGAGAGCTGGATCACCATAATGCTGCACCCCTGAGAGAAAAAATTGACAACGAGCTGCTGAGCCGGTCCGCAAAAAATCTGATTATTGACCTGTCACGCCTTGAACTGATGGACAGTTCAGGCATCGGCCTTATAATGGGCAGGTATAAGCTTGTGAGTTCGCTGGAGGGACAGGTTGTTGTGACGGGTGCAGCACCATCGGTGAAAAAAGTAATTGAGCTGTCAGGTTTGGGAAAGCTTGTTTTGATGTGTGAAACCTCGGCCGAGGCGATAAAAAAACTGAAAGGCGGTAATTAATCAATGAAAGATATAATGAAATGTGAATTCCCGGCGAAATCCATAAACGAATCTCTTGCCCGCGTTGTTGTGGCAGCGTTTGCGGCTCGCATGGATCCGACGGTAGAGGAGCTGGCAGAAATAAAAACTGCTGTGAGTGAGGCGGTAACAAATGTTATAATCCACGGGTATAAAAGAAGAGAGGGAGTGGTGTACATAGAGTGTGAGACAGGAAAAGACAGCCTTACCGTAATAGTTTCTGATAAAGGAGAAGGTATTGCGGATATTTCTCTTGCAAGAACTCCTATGTATACAAGTAATCCGGACGGAGAACGGTCGGGAATGGGTTTCACGGTTATGGAAACCTTTATGGATGAGGTGAATGTCGCATCTTTGCCGGGTGCCGGCACAACTGTTATGATGAAAAAGGTCTTTAAAAGAAACGGAGAGGATGAGCAGGTTGATTGAAAACACCGCTGAGCTTATTGAAAAAGCTAAAGAGAATCAGCCCGGTGCAATGGAACAGCTTGTAAAAAATAATGAACTGCTTATATGGAATGTTGTAAAAAGGTTTTACGGCAGAGGTACAGAAGCGGAGGATTTGTTTCAGCTTGGAGCTATGGGGTTTATAAAAGCTGTCAATAATTTTGAGGTGGAACGCGGTCTGCAGCTTTCAACCTACGCGGTGCCCATGATAATGGGTGAAATTCGCCGCTTTCTCAGAGATGACGGACCGGTAAAGGTCAGCCGCAGTATTAAGGAAACGGCAATCAGAGCAAAACACGCTGCAGATAAAATAACAGCGGAAAAGGGAAGAGAGGCACACCTTAGTGAAATTGCTGCGGAAATCAATATGAGTGAAGCTGAAATCGCAGCAGCATTCTCTGCCACCGAAAAACCGGACTCAATAAACAGACCAATATTTAATAATGAAGAAAAAGAAACGGCTCTTCAGGATGTGCTGGAGGATGGTAAAAGGTTTGATGACGAAATAGTGACACGGCTGTCTCTTTCTGAGGCGGCAGAAAAGCTTGATAAACGCGACCGACAAATTCTCGTTCTGAGATATTTTAAAAATTTAACCCAGAGTAAAGTGGCAGAAATGTTGGGAATTTCCCAGGTGCAAGTCTCCAGACTTGAAAAGAAAATGCTTGCGAGAATGAAGGATTTTCTTGCATAAAAAGCGGTAAAATCGGAATTTCCGATTTTGCCGCTTTTTGCATAAATTAAGGTCGTAAAAAAATTTTTAAAAAAAATTAAAAAAATGCTTGACAAATGAAAAATGTTGTGGTATAATAATTAAGTCGCTTGCGGAAAGTGACGAAAATGGTCTTTGAAAATTAAACAGTAAATGTGAAGTGTAGGTTTTAACGAACAATATACTTTGAGAAAAACTTTTACAGATGTCAAACATCAAAAAGTATTTTCCGGAAAAACAATTATGTAATAGCAAGAGATCAAGGTCAGAAATGACAATCTCTGTGATTAAAGTGTCATAGAGAGTTTGATCCTGGCTCAGGACGAACGCTGGCGGTATGCTTAATACATGCA
>JAZQCS010000060.1:0-20270 GCA_045546415.1 Clostridia bacterium
CTTCGAACAATTGTTCTTTTGGATCATTAGGGAAATCTGTTCCTAATTGTTTTTTGTATTCTGCCTTGAATTGCATAGCAAGAGTTTTCAAATCTTCTGCCGTTAAGTCAAGGTCATTTGAAACGCCTTTTTCTTCTTTCATTTTGTCGATAAGCTCTTCAAAGTACTTCTTACCAACTTCCATAACTACATCGGAGTACATCTGGATAAATCTTCTGTAGCAGTCCCAAGCCCAACGGGGGTTACCGGATTTAGCAGACATAGCTTCAACAACTTCTTCATTAAGACCAAGGTTAAGGATTGTATCCATCATACCGGGCATAGAAGCTCTTGCACCGGAACGAACAGAAACAAGAAGGGGGTTTTCCTTATCGCCGAACTTCTTGCCGCAGATAGCTTCCATCTTAACGATGTTTTCCATAATTTCTGCCTGAATGTCAGCATTGATTGTTCTGCCGTCCTCATAGTACTGTGTACAAGCTTCAGTAGAAACTGTGAAGCCCTGAGGTACAGGAAGACCAATTTTGGTCATTTCAGCAAGGTTAGCACCCTTACCACCGAGAAGCTCTCTCATGGAAGCGTCGCCTTCACTGAAGAGGTAAACGAATTTTTTACTCATGTGAAAATTCCTCCTAAATATGTTTTTTAGTTTTTAACTGAGTTTAAAAAGTGTGTAAACTACACACCATTTTCTATTATACCAAATAATTGTAAAAATTTCAATATTTTTATGAAAATAATTTTTAGAAATTTTCAAAAAAAGCGGACCTTTTATTATGTATATTTACCAAATTTTACATATTATAAGAAAGGTGTACCTTCAAAAAAAGGCTGACAGCTTCAAGAACCCCTTCAAAGAGTTCTTCCTCCGCTGTAATTCCAAATGCCGCGGAAACCTCTCCGCAAAGGACATAATTCATAAATTTGCACTCATAGGGCTTTACGGTTTTACGGATTTCGTACCCCTTTGAACATTCTTCACAAACCGTTCCTCCTGCTTCCGGCACAAAAAACATAAGGCTTTCCGTACATCCGCAAACGGCACATTCATCGGTTATCGGCGGAAGCCCCATATATTCAAGAGCCTTCAGAAAATACACACACATAATAAGCTTTATGCTTTTTTCCGTGTTTGCAAGCAGGTGAAGAGAATTCAGCAACAGCCTCAGCAATTCTCCGCTTTCCTCATTTTCAACTGCTGTGAATTTCACAAAACGAACAAGGCGGTTTGCTGCTTCAAGTCGTTCCACATCCTGAGCCAACCCCATAAAATCTGTTACGGGGCTGACCTCGGATATTGTATAATAACCGTTTTTCTTATCATACAGAACAAATTCGCCGTAACAAAAAACCCGTGTCATGGCTTTTAAATTGTTATGCCGCGAGGTTGCGCCTTTTGCCGAAACACTTATGGCCCCCATATCCTCGCTGAGTACGGTAAGCAGTTTGTCGTTTTCACCAAGGCTTGTTACCGAAACCACTATTCCCTTTGTTTTGATCATTCCCATAGCCTTCACCTTTTTTATAAGTGAGATAGTCCTCCACTTTTCCGCTTGAAGTAAAGGTTTCCCACGCTTTTTGTTTTTTATCTTCTCTGTTTTCCACAGCAATCACCTCATAAATATCATTGAATTTAAAAGTGATATTTATGAGCGTTAATTTTTAACAAATCACACCGGTTTTACCATTACCGTGTTCATTTTTTCAAGGTCAAAATAATTCAGCAGAATTTTTTCAATTTCTTCTTTTGTAATACTGTTTATTCTGGCAATATATTCCTCATCTGTTTGTATTGAACCGTGTAAAAGAAGCTGTTTGCTCATACCGGACATTCTTCCGCCTATTCCTTCGGAAGCAAGCACACAGGCAGATTTTACCTGCTGACAGGCGCGTTGTATTTCATCAGCCGAAAGCCCGCTTTTTAACCTTTTAATTTCTTTAATTATAGCTTCACGGGTCTTTTCCTCATTTTCAGGGCTTACTGCCGCATATACCGAGGTAATGCCGCAATCCGCATAGTTTGTGCAGGCAGAATCCACCGCATAGGCAAGAGCAAGCTCCTCTCTTATATGCTGATAAAGCCTTGAACTCATTCCGCCGCCAAGCACCTGATTTACAATGCTCATTGCATACATATCCTCGCTTGTGTCAGCAGTACCCGGAAAAGCAATTCCTATATGCGTTTGCTCAATATCCTTCAATCGCACCGTGTCACCCCGGGTATAAACAGGTACAGCCGTTACCGGAGGCTTTGCAATCAGATTTTCCATACCTCCGAAATACTTTTCCGCAAGTTCAAAAAAACGCTCCTCTTCAAAATTACCGGCAGCGGAAATCACCATATTATCGGCACAGTAAAGCAAATTCATATATCTCTTTATTTTTTCTTTATCAAAGGTCAGAAGAGATTTTTCTGAGCCAAGAATATTTCTTCCTATAGCCTGCCCCGAAAAGCAAATTTCATCAAGAGTATCATAAAGAAGCTCTTCCGGAGCATCCTCATACATACTTATTTCCTCAAGAACAACCGATTGTTCCTTGCGGATTTCTTCTTTTTCAAAGGTACTGCAAAACAGCATGTCCGAAAGAATTTCAAAACACTTTTCAAAATGCTCATCCACCGCTTTTATGTAAAAACAGGTGTTATCACGGGCGGTAAAGGCATTAAGCTGTGCACCGAAGCTGTCGGTAAATTCAGCTATATCACGAGCAGAACGGGTTTCCGTGCCTTTGAAAAGCATATGCTCGATAAAATGTGAAATCCCCCAGAATTCTTCCGACTCGGTACGGGTACCTGCAGCAATACGCACTCCCAGGCTCACGCTACGCACATGAGGTATTTTTTCACATACAGTCTTAATTCCGCAGGGTAATGTTTTTATTTTGTACATATTTTCACCATTCCAAAACAGGGCTGCAGTAAAACCGCAACCCTGTCCGCTTTTTAATTAATCAATTTTAGCAAGGTTAATTCTGCCCATTTTGTCAATTTCAAGAACCTTAACCTTAAGCTCGTCGCCAACAATTACAACATCTTCAACCTTTTCAACTCTCTTGTCGGAAAGCTTTGAAATGTGAACAAGACCTTCCTTACCGGGAAGATATTCAACAAATGCACCGAAGGTTGTTGTTTTTGTTACAACTGCATCAAATTCATCACCGGGCTGAGGATCGGTAACAATACCTTTGATAATCTTCATAGCCTTGTCGCCGCCTGCACGGTCAACAGCTGCAATAAATACGGAGCCATCATCTTCAATGTCAATTTTAACACCGGTTTCTGCAACAATTCTCTGAATTGTCTTACCACCGCTGCCGATAACCTCACGAATCTTGTCAGGGTCAATGTGCATTGTAATCATCTTGGGAGCATATTCAGAAACATCAGCGCGGGGCTCAGGTATACAGGGAAGCATAATTTCGTCAAGAATCTTGAAACGCGCTTCTTTTGTCTTCCTGAATGCTTCTGCAATGATTTCGGGTGTTAAACCATCAATCTTAATATCAACCTGAATTGCTGTGATACCGTTCTTTGTACCCGCAACCTTAAAGTCCATATCACCGTAGAAGTCCTCTAAGCCCTGGATATCAAGCATTGTCATCCATCTTTCACCTTCAGTGATAAGACCTACGGAGATACCTGCAACAGGAGCTTTAATAGGCACACCTGCATCCATAAGAGCAAGTGTACTGCCGCAGATGGAGCCCTGAGATGTAGAGCCGTTGGAGGAAAGAACCTCGGAAACCACTCTGATAGCATAAGGGAACTCATCAACAGAAGGAATAACCGGAACAAGTGCCTTTTCTGCAAGAGCACCGTGACCTATTTCTCGTCTGCCGGGACCACGGGAAGGACGGGTTTCGCCAACAGAGTATGACGGGAAATTATACTGGTGCATATATCTTTTTTCAACCTCTGTGTCAATACCGTCAAGCATCTGAGCTTCACTTACAGGACCAAGAGTAGCAACAGAAAGCACCTGAGTCTGTCCACGGGTGAACATACCGCTTCCGTGCACTCTGGGAAGGAGACCTACCTCTGCACTAAGAGGACGGATTTCATCAAGACCACGACCGTCTACACGCTTGCCTTCAACAAGAAGCCATCTGCGAACGATAACCTTCTGGAGCTTGTAAATAACCTCTTCCATATCAACAGCAAAGGTATCAAGCTCAGCATATTTTTCACCGAACATTTCGATGATTTCGTCACGAATAACATTGATAGCCGCATCACGGACATTTTTATCATCAGTATCAAGAGCTTTTTCAAACTTTTCGGTAAATGCACCGGAAATATCTTCCCAAAGCTCAGGGTTTACATCATGGCTTTCATAAGCAAACTTGGGCTTACCAATCTGTGCACCGATTTCCTTAACAAAACGGCACATTTCTTTAATAACCTCATGACCCTGGCAGATAGCCTTAAGCATAATGTCGTCGGGAATTTCCTTGGCACCGGCTTCAATCATAACGATTTTTTCAAGAGTACCTGCAACAAGAAGGTTAAGCTGACTTCTCTGACGCTGTTCTTCTGTGGGGTTAATAACAATCTGACCGTCAACATAGCCTACATTTACGCTGATAACGGGACCGTTAAAGGGAATATCGGAAATTTCAATAGCAACTGCAGTTGCAACCATAGCAGCAACCTCAGGCATATTGTCCTGGTCAACAGAAAGAACTGTGTTTACGATGGAAACATCGTTACGAAGATCCTTGGGGAACAAGGGGCGAAGAGGACGGTCAATTGCACGGGATGCAAGAATAGCCTTATCGGAAGGCTTGCCTTCTCTCTTTGTGAAGCCGCCGGGTATTTTACCTACAGCGTAAAGCTTTTCTTCAAAATCCACACTTAAGGGGAAGAAATCCACGCCTTCTCTGGGCTTTGCGGATGCGGTTACATTAGACATAACAACTGTGTCACCGAAACGAACAAGAGCATGTCCGTTTGTAAGACAAGCCATTTTGCCTGTTTCTACAACAAGTTTTCTACCTGAAAGGGTTGTTTCAAAGGTATACATTTTCAAATTCCTCCGTTTAATTTTTTTTGCGGAGTTTAAACCCGAATAACCGCCAGTTTAGCACTCAGATATGCCGTGAATAGGCTTCAAAGCATATCTGACCGCTAACCCGGTGCGCATTACAAGGTTCAAACCCTGACTTTTTGTTTTTTAAAAAAACAGGCAGTTACTGTCAGAACACACCCATTATAAAGTCTGCCTTATCAGGAACTGCCCTATTTTTTCTGCTTATGGTTTTGTTGAAAACGGGCAAAAAGTAAAATTACTTTCTGAGACCTAACTTTTCAACGATTGCGCGGTATCTTTCAATATCAACCTTTGTAAGATACTGAAGAAGACCTCTTCTCTGACCTACCATCTTAAGAAGGCCGCGTCTGGAATGGTTGTCCTTTTTGTGGCTCTTAAGGTGCTCATTAAGGTCATTGATTCTCTTGGTAAGAACTGCTATCTGAACTTCGGGGGAACCTGTGTCACCTTCGTGAATAGCAAATTCTTTAATGATTGCCTGTTTTTCTTCTTTTAACATAGCTTCACCTTTCCGGCACTTATAATGTGCCTATTTATAATAGTAATTTTAAACGCCGTAAGCCGAGTAACGGGATGGTGAACCCCAAAAACACAGCCTGCGGTTAAAATCCAAATGATATTATACCACAATTTTTTCGATTTGTAAAGAGTTTTTTTTATTTTTTTTAATTTTTTTTGAAACCGGCATAAACGGAGGATTTCAAGGTCAATTTCACCCTATTGTCAATAGGTCAATGTGACATAATTTTTATGAAGCGATAAAAAAGTCAAGACTCAGAGATTTACGAAAAGAGAAAGGTTATTCTCAGGTAAAAATACAAATGCTTACAGGCATTGACCATAGCGACTATTCAAGTACAAATTCAAAACATCCCTGAAACTTTTTCAGGGAAGTCTCTGTTCTTTTACAGTTTCCGACGGTGATACACCAAAATATTTTTTATAATCACGGTAAAATGTGGAATAATTGGAAAATCCGTATTTTTCACAGACCTCTTCAGGAGCTTCTCCTTGCTGTAATGCCATATTTGAAGCATTCATACGCTTTTCAATAATGAATTTTTTTATGCTTATGCCATAGCTTTCCTTAAAATTGTGACAAAGCGTCGACACAGAAATATGAAATTGTTTTGAAAGCATATCTACGGTAATATTTTCGGTGAAATTCTCGTTTATATAACTCATTATATCAACCATTTTTGAGGGTAGGGACTCCGCCGGGCTTTCTTCCGGTGCGGATAGGTTTTTTATACAAAATACCGTATCAATTGCAACAGAGTCGCATATGTAGGCAAAATCCGACTCATCTGCAGTTTTAAGACAATGCATAAGGTGAAACATATTTTCCTTTATTCTGCTTTTTCCTGAAAGCTTTACAATATCTTTTCCCGCAAATGTTTTCCGCATAATATCCTCGTTCAGGATTGATGGAAATATGTTAAGTACGCACCTCTCATAATTCTTTACATTTTCTGCAATAAACTGATGATATCCTCCCGGTGGAATTATCACCAGGTGTCCCGGAGAAATTTCCATCCGCGTTTTTTCATTTATAAATTCCGCTTTACCTGAAAGCAGAAAAAATATTTCATAACAGGTATGGAAAGTCTTTCCGTAAATATCACTTTCCCCTTTTGCATATTTAAAATCACTGTTTTTACCTTTCATAAAAAGTCTCATTTTACCACCCCGCATCATTTTATCATATTTTTGCAAAAAATGCAATGTATTTTGCAAAAAACGCAATTTACATTTTATTTTTTCTTTGATAAAATACTTATGTACGGTTGTTTATACAGCAGTCCGCATTATCTATGCCCCTTTTGCTTACATCAGGGGTTTCAGAATAAATTTATGAGGTGGCTTATGCTTAAAGAAAAAATAAAAAACAAAGAAAAAATTATTGGTACACACATCAATTTCTGTGACCCTTCAGTGGGCAGAATTGCAGCTCTTGCCGGATACGACTTTATATGGATAGATATGGAACACAACTACATTTCATTTGAATCCCTGCTTGCCCATATTTATGCAATAAGGTCAACCGGTACGGCAGTTATTGTAAGAGCGCCTCAGGACGACCTTACCGCCACCAAGAAAATAATTGAAATGGGTGTTGACGGCATAATCTTCCCTATGGTTCGCACAGCCGAAGAAGCTGACCGCCTGCTTTCCTACACACTTTATCCCCCCTACGGAAGACGTGGTTTTGGGCCTATGAATGCTGTAGGCTTCGGAGCTTTTGACACACTCGACTATGTTAAAACAAACCACGAAACCATGTGCCGGTTTATTCAGATTGAGCATGCTGATGCAGTAAAAAATCTGGATGAAATTATGCAGAACGAGTTCATCGACGGATATATCATCGGTGCAAACGACCTTTCCGGTTCAATAAACGAGCTGTGCAATGTGTTTGGTGAAAACACTACCGCACTTATTTCCGAAACCATTTCAAAGCTTAAGGCAAAGGGCAAATATGTAGGACTTTCCACAGGAGACCTTGCTGAAAGCACATTTAAACATTGGCACGACATGGGTGTTGATATGCTTTCGGCAGGTGCAGATTTTGATTTCCTTACTGCAGGAATGAAAAAGAACAGAGAAAACCTTGAAAAAATAATGAAGAATGTATAATCTTCAAAATAAGCTTATCCGTTCGAAGGATTTCACAACAGGCTATTCATGTTTCTCTCAAATAATCCTCCGTCCATCAAAGGGAAGGCTTTTTTATTTCGACACTCTTTAATTGCGACACATAAATTTTAAATGCAATATCACCCAAAGGCTCCCTTGAGGCTCCCTTGTGTAAAGGGAGCTGTCTGCATAGTTCACACAGTGAACTATTGATGACTGAGGGATTGTTGTTTCCTTTAATTTACAACCCCTCCGAGTTGCCAAAAGTAAAACCTTCGGTTTAACTTTGCAAACCCACCTCCCCTTACACAGGGGAGGCTTTTTGTTTACGACAATATTCGACACATACATATTGCGACACATAAGGTTTAGATGCAAACCTTTTTGTCGATATGCAAACTTCGTTTGCTCGATATTTTTACTTTCGTAAAATCGATATGTTTTTCGTTTCACTCAAAACTCGATATGATATAAATCTCGTCGCGTAAGCGACATATCGAGTTGCTTGCAACATATCGAGTCATTTATGACATATCGAAAATCTCGCAAGAGATTTATATCGTTGCGGTGCTATGCACCGCATTGATTCTGTCAACTCAGAAACTAAAAAATTGCAGTAGACATTAACGGATGTCCCGTGTATTTTATTGTCAAATACTATTAAAACATCATTATAACACCGCTTAAAATCATGCCTATATACACAATTTGCCTGAGCCTTTTTGCGTTCAGCTTTTCAAAAACCTTTTTTCCTACATAGTTGCCGACAATGCTCCCCGCAAAGCCAACTGCAAAGAAAACCAGAACCTCCGTGGTTATGATACCGCTGAAAAACCTCACTAAGGTTGAATAAATTCCTGTTATTCCGAAATAAAACTGGGTTGATGCAAAATACACGGCATTATCAGAAAATGCATTCATCAGGTACAGTACAATCGGCGGTCCGCCCGTAGAAAACAAGCCGGTAAGCACTCCCCCTGTTCCACCTGCAATAAGACCGTTTTTTATGTTTGGTTTTATTCTTATATGGTTGTTAAAAAACATAAAATAAATGCTTAGCAGAACAAGAACTGTTCCAAGTGCTTTTTTAAAAAAATCACCCGATATTAAAACTGAAAAGTGAACAGCCACCGGAATTGTAATAAGTGCGGACAGAATTACGGGTACAATTTTTTTATAAGGGATGTTTTTTCTGTAAATTACCGCGTTATATACCGAGGTTACACAGGAAACCAGCGTTGAAACCGCAGTTGCCGAGGTATGTACTTTAATAATGTATGGATAGAACAACATAACAAAAATACCAAAGCCAAAGCCGGTTACTCTTTGTACGAACCCACCCATGGCAGATATAATTAAAACAGCAATAAGCTCCGTTATACCGAACATAACTTTCTCCTTTACAACCCTTTAGTTGTGTAGTGGGTTTCCGTTTTTTTAATATTCTGCACTCCGCCCGGGAGACCTGTCCCAACGGATATTTTTTTCATTAGCAGAACAGATTTTTTCAAAATTATTCTATCACAACTTAAAGAAAAATGCAACCCTATCATCACAGCCGGGTTGCATTTTTTGTTTTTATTCAGGTTTCTTTTCAAGCTTTAAATCAAAATCGCCAAGGTGTTTTACCTTGAAGCCGTTTGCTTTGTACTCCTCATAATCGAAAGCATCAAGCTCATCCATTGCAAGCTTATGGAACTCATAGAAATTATGCCACCATTCATAGCCGCTTCCGAGCTCATTGCCAAGGTAAGCATCAACAATGTCACAAGCCATTGCCGGAGCAACATAAAAAGCACCCATAGCAAGCACATTTACGCCGTTACCGGTAATTGCACGAAGAGCAGCAGGAACACTTTCAACAACGCCTGCGTGTACACGGGGACATTTACTTGCAGCAATGTGTATACCCATACCTGTACCGCAGAAAAGAAGTGCTCTTTCAAATTCACCCTCGGAAATCATGGAGCCAGCTCTGAGACCAACACGGTGGAACATAAGGTCGGTATCTGTATCCTCAGGAGAACGGACGCCAACATCGGTTACCTCCCAGCCTTTTTCCTTAAGGTGTGCCACAACATGCTCCTTGAGAGGGAAGCCTGCAAAATCGGCACCTACAAGAATTTTTTTATCTTTTACCATTTTCATAAGTGAAATCCTCCTTTGAAAATTTAATTGCTTAAGTTTATTATACACCATCTTTCTTACGAAATCAAGGAGGTGTATTTTTCTAAAACAGGGGGATGTTTTTATATTTTACGAAAATTTCAGTTAGTGTACTTTATATCAAAAACAACAACTATGTTGAAGGTTTCGTCATATTTTCTTACGCCTTCAAGAATTTTCTTTTCTATATCATTGTTATTAATTCCGAATCCGTGAGGAACGACCACATCAAAAATAAGATTGGTATGTGAATGTCCGCTTACCACACGAAAATCGTGAAAAGCAAGCTCGGAAGAAATTTCCTCAATTACCTTTCCTGTTATTTCACGGCAACGGTTTACCACCTCATTGTTTGTTTCAATGGGGTCAAGATGAATTACTGCATCGCAACCGAATTTTTCTCTCATTTCCCGTTCTATATGGTCAATATCATCGTGCATTTTAATTATGTCGGTATCCGCCGGCATTTCTGCATGGAGGCTTACCATACGCCTGGTTGGTCCGTAATCGTGAATTATCATATCATGAATTCCTACAATGTAGGGATGCGACATTACCATTTCCTCAATTTCCATTACAAGCTCCGGCTCCGGTGCCTGACCAAGCAAAGGAGATACAGAATCCTTTACGGAAACTATTCCCGTATACATAATAAACAGAGAAACAAGAAGCCCTATGTAGCCGTCAATATTAACCTCGGTAAAATGACCTGCAAGCAAACCGCCAATTACAGCGAGAGTGGAAACTGCATCAGAAAGGGAATCCTTTGAGGTAGCCTTTAAGGATTCAGAATTGATTTTTTTGCCAACATACCGATTAAAAAGAAACATCCAGCCTTTAACAAGCACGGAAACAAGCAATATAACAAATGTTGTTAGCGTAAATTCTACATCTCCGGGATGGATAATTTTATCCACCGAGGTTTTTCCAAGCTCGAAACCCATAAGAATTATGGCAACTGACACAAACAGAGCGCTGAGGTATTCAAACCGACCATGTCCGAAGGGGTGCTCGTTATCCACCGGTTTACCTGCCAGGCGGAACCCTGCAAGAGTAATAACCGAAGAGCCGGCATCACCTATATTGTTCACCGCGTCGGCAATTATACCTATTGAACCGCTGACAATTCCTGTCGCAAGCTTTATTCCAAACAGAACAAAATTAAGTATAATTCCCAGAATTCCGCTGAAAACCCCGTAGCTGTTACGCACCTCCAGATTTTCAACATCATCTTTATTTTTAATGAAAATTTTAAAGAGTAGTTCCATTTCAAATCCGTTCCTTTATTTAATACTCTTCATCCATTCATCTGCTTCATTTACCCATTTTGCATTGTGAGGGATATCGTGGGCTGCATTACCGCCACTTGTAATTTCATTACAAAGCGCCATTCCGTGGGGAGCTTTAGGATAAATGTGCAGTTCAAATGGTATGTTGTTTTTTGCAAGAGCATCAGCCAGCACAAGAGAATTTCCCACCGGCACCACCTGATCATCGGCAGTATGTACAATGAACATAGGTACAGTTTTTTCGTTCACTCTTGTTTCAAGGCAATAGCTCTGCAAAAGCTCCGGGTCGGGATTTTCACTTCCGCAGATACGCTCAAAAGACCATCTGTGGGTGTTTTCAACATTAGAGGAAATAACGGGATATATTGGCATTACACCCTTTACCTTATTTTCTCCGTATTCCATACCGGTAGCATCGTAAATTTCCTGCATATCCCATAATATGCCAAGACTTGCGGTTAAATGACCACCGGCAGAAAATCCGGTTGCAAAAATGCGTTCAGGGTCAATAACATATTTTTCCGCATTGTCCTTAATGTGCTTTACCGCAAGGGACGCCTCAATAAGGGGCTGAGGAAAAACTGCCCTTTCCATAACCGAATAGTGCAACACAAAGGTTGCGTACCCTTTTGCCAGAAATGCAAGAGCAATAGGCTCTCCCTCTCTGTCGGAGCACACAGATCCGTAACCGCCACCGGGAATTACAAGAAGCGCATCCTTTTTTCTGCCGTAAATGTTATCGGGAATGTATGTATCAATATAAGCCACTTTATCTTCTGTTAAAAATACTCTTTCGTGTATCATTTCAGTTTCCTCCTAAAAAAATAACTCTTTGTTTAAGTTCAAACATCTGCTCATCTGTAGGAATTTTATAGTATTTCACAAGGGGTGAAAGTATGTGTCCGTCCTTTTCAACGGTAAATTCCGCAAGGTTTTTATCACCTTCGATAATTTCACCGAAAAGCACATCCCCGTCAAAATATCTGCCGTATTCGTCCTTTTCAAGTTCACCGGTAAGTGGTGTTTCAAGAAGTTCCGGATATTTATTTACCCACACAAGTCCCTCTGCAAAACGCATTGTACAGCAAAAATATGCTTCGTACATCATTTTCCAGGAAAGCACAGGCTCCTCAGGACGGACGGTTGTATCTGTACCCGCACCACCGTTAGGCCGCTGTGCGGAAGCAAAGCCGTTTGCAAAAATGCGTTTTGCAAGGGTTTTATATTTTTCACAACCGGTAATATTATAAAGCTGAATTGCAAGAATCAGCGAATCCACAATAGCGCAGGGCTCTGTCCAGGTATCCTCCCTGCCAAACCAGTTGTAGTTCTGATATGTACAGGTCATTCCCTTTTCAACATAATTTTCAAAGGTTGCCATTGCTTTTTCCAGATATTTTTCGTTACCGCAGGCTTCGTAAAGGCGAAGCATACCCCTTGCTGCCGTAAGTGTGCAATGAGTCTGGGCTTTAAGCTTTACCTTGTCAACCCCAACATAAAAATCAATCATTTCATCAAGCAAAGCAATAGCAACCTCGTCCTTTGTTATGCAGTAGTAATGAGAAAGTCCGTCAATTGACATAAAGGCGCAACCCACATCGGTGGAGAGCATCCAACCATCGATTATGTCGGTTGAATGACCCGAAACACCACCGTCATTGTCGCCACGGTCTACGGGATATGTTTTAACAATTCCAAGCAACGGTTTGTAAAGATTATTAAAAATACTTGTCATATATTCAAGAGCTCTTTCGTCACCAAAGCACTCATAATATTCTGCAAGACCTCTCAGAAACCAGCTGTGACCCGAAAGCTGTTGTTCGGAAATTGCCGGATAAATATTTCCCCGATACCCTTTTTCGTTAAGCTTTTCTTTTATCAGGTTCATCATTTCATCCATACAAAGAATTTTTTTGCCGGATATTTTATAATGACAAACAAAAGCAAGAAGCGCACGACCTTCAAAATCGCCGTCCCAATCGTACTCTGCTCTTTGAAAAACATTTTCAATGCTGTACTGTTCTTCGGAAAGACGATTGAAGTTAAGCTCGGTTCTTTCTTTTATTTCCTGTTGTAATTTATTACTTATCATAATCATTCTCCTTACTTCCCAAGGCTAAAATTCTTAATGAAGGTTTCTTCAACCGCATTCATAACAGCACCACGGAACCCCGCCTGTTCAAGAGCATGAACACCTTCAATGGTTGTTCCTCCGGGACTGCACACGGCGTCCTTAAGCTCTCCCGGGTGTCTGTCGCTTTCAAGCACCATAGCTCCTGAGCCTGTAACTGTCTGAGCCGCAAGAAGTGTTGCCACATCTCTCGGCAAACCGCATTTTACCGCGCTGTCTGCAAGGCTTTCTATGAACATAAACGCAAAGGCAGGACCGCTTCCCGAAACCGCACTCGCGGCATTTATAAGCTTTTCGGGAAGCTCCTGAATCTTGCCGGAAAGTGCCATTGCATCTTCAAATTCTTTCTTTTCAGCCTCCGTTACACCTTCTGAGGTACAGTAAACAGTCATACCTTCACCAACAGCAACGGGCATATTGGGCATAATACGGATTATTGGATATTCCGTACCAAGGACCTCTTTGTAAAAAGAAATATCAAGACCTGCCGCCATAGTCACAATCACAAAACGGTCATTTCGGGTACTAAGTATGTTTTTTATACTGTTCAGTGTTTCCGCCATCATCTGAGGTTTTACCCCAAGCACAATGTATTCTGACTCCTGTGCCACAACTGTATTATCACCGCAAACGCATCCCAGCTTTGCTGAAAGGGCCGTAGCTTTTTCAACAGACTTATCCGCAAGAACAACCGTTTCAGCATCAATTTTTTTGCATACTGCAGTTGCAATTGCACCACCCATATTTCCTGTTCCGATAAAGCCGAATTTATACATAAAACACACTCCTATCTTATCTGTCCGTTTCCGCGTATTACATATTTGTATGTGTTAAGCTCACAAAGTCCCATAGGACCTCTTGCGTGAAGCTTCTGGGTAGATATTCCCATTTCGCAGCCAAGTCCGAATTCTCCGCCATCGGTGAATCTCGTTGACACATTCACATAAACCGCCGCGCTGTCAACTGCCTTGACAAAGGCTTCTGCGGTTTCTTTATTCTCTGTAACAATTGCCTCGCTGTGACCTGTTGAGTGCTTTGCTATGTGCCTTGTTGCTTCGTGTACATCATCCACAACCTTAACCGCAAGAATATAATCAAGAAATTCTGTATCAAAATCCGTTTCAACGGCAGGAGTTCCTTTTATAATTTTCGCCGCCTTTTCGTCAACCCTTAATTCAACATTATTTTCACGGTTCTCACAGAGAAGCTTTTGTGCCTTTGGCAAAAAGCTTTCTGAAATATCCTTATGAACAAGCATAACCTCTGCCGCATTGCACACTGAAGGTCTGCTTGTTTTGGCATTTTCGATAATTTTAAGTGCTTTTTCTACATCTGCATCCTTATCCACATAAACATGGCATATGCCCGTACCTGTCTGTATGCAAGGAACAGTTGCGTTCTGTACGCAGGCGTTTATAAGCCCTGCACCGCCTCTTGGTATAAGCAGGTCAACAAAGCCGTTGGCTGTCATAAGCTCTGAGGCACTCTGCCTGGTGGTATCCTGAACAAGTGTTATTGCATCTGTAGGCAAACCACATTTTTCAAGACCTTTTTTAAGTGCTTTTACAATACTGTTTGCAGATTCAAACGCCTCTTTACCGCTTCTGAGCACACAAACATTACCGCTTTTAAAACTAAGTGCAGCTGCATCCGAGGTGACATTCGGTCTGCTCTCGTATATAATTGCCGTAACCCCTATTGGAACAGAGATTTTTTCAATAACCATCCCGTTTGGTCTTTCAACGGTTTCAAGAACTCTTCCTACCGGGTCCGGAAGCTTTGCAACCTCTCTTATGCCCTCTGCCATTGCTTCAATTCTGTTTTTGTCAAGGTGCAAACGGTCAAGCATAACCTCCGGAACCGTGCCTTTTGCCTTTTCCATATCAAGACGGTTTGCCGCAAGAATTTCCCCGGTAAATTCCACAAGGCTGTCTGCCATTATACAAAGTGCACGGTTTTTCTCATCTTCATCAAGGCAGGCAACAACGCCCTTTACCGCTTTCGCTTTTTCAAGTAATTCCAATGTTGTCAAGTGTTACACCCTCTTTAAAAATTTTGTTCCGATTGCTTTGCCATCTGCAATATCATACAGAAGCTCAGGCTGTTCACCGTTTGCAATAATCATATCGCAACCGGCGTCAGTTACCATTTTTGCCGCTTTAATTTTTGTTGTCATTCCACCTGTGCCGAGGCTTCCTTTACCATCGGCAAGCGCAACAATCTGCTCAGTTATTTCCTCAACGGTTTCAATGAGCCTTGCATCCGAATGAGTTTTGGGATTCTTATCATAAAGACCGTCAATATCCGAAAGAAGAACAAGCAAATCCGCATTTATTCCCGATGCAATAATTGCCGAAAGCGTATCGTTATCCCCTATTTCAATTTCATCGGTTGAAACGGTATCGTTTTCGTTGATAATGGGAATAACACCAAACTCCAGCAGTTTAAAGAGAGTATTTTCAAAATTCTGTGTACGCTGCGGATTTTCAAGGTCAGGACCGGTTACAAGAATTTGCGCCACAGTATGGTTGTACTCAGTAAAAAGCTTGTCGTAAACATACATAAGTTCACACTGACCCACAGCTGCCGCCGCCTGTTTTGAGGCTATGTCCTCAGGGCGTTTACCAAGCCCCAGCTTTCCCATACCCATACCGATTGCACCGGAGGATACAAGAATTATTTCATGCCCGGAATTTTTAAGGTCGCTCATAACCTTGCAAAGGTGTTCAATTCTTCTTATGTTTAATCTTCCCGTACTGTGAGCAAGGGTTGATGTTCCTACTTTAATAACAATTCTCATAATGTTTTCCTCTCCTTAAAGGATATAAAAATTCAAAATAAATTCTATCACAAAATTACTTTTTTGTCAATAAAAAAGCCGTTATATTTTGCATATAACGGCTTACAGTTTTAGTTAACACTATATTTTTTGCAGTATTCGGAATATTTTTCTCTGTAGTCGTCGCTTTCAGCCTTCATAACCCTTACACTTTCGTGCATACTGAAGTTGTTATGCGAAGTCTCAAGCACACATTCTGCAATATTGGAGCAATGGTCCGAAACCCTTTCAAGGTTTGTAAGCAGGTCTGACCATACAAAACCCACATCTATGCTGCAGCTTCCCTGCTGAAGTCTGCCTATATGGTTTGTACGGAGCTTTGTTTTAAGGCGGTCGATTATTTCTTCAAGAGCCTCAATATCAACAACATTCCCTGCATAATCCTTTTCAAACGCCTCAAGAGCAAGATTTGCTACATTTTTAACTGCATCTGTCAGCACCTTAAGTTCAGCCATTGCAGGTCCGGAAAAGCTCTGTTCCTTTTCCTTAAGCTCTTCTGCCGATTCAAGAATGTTTACAGCATGGTCGGAAATACGCTCAAAATCCCCAATCATATGAAGAAGCTCTGCTGCCTGAGCGGACTCGCTCTCACCTATCTGATGAGATGACAGTTTTACAAGATAATCTCCTATAACATCTTCATAGTGGTCGGAAAGACTTTCCTTTTCACGCACCTCTGCTGCAATTTCTTTTTTATATCCGAACAGGGAGTCGATACTTTTACACAAAGCATCAACTGAGCCTCTCGCCATATCAACAGCATATTTACGGCTGGTCATAAGAGCAACTGCCGGAGTTGCAAGAAGTCGTTCATCAAGCTCTGTTGTAATTTCATCTCCCTTTGACTCAGGTACAAGCCTGCATACAAGCTTTTCAAGTAATGAGGACATAGGAAAAAGCAAAATTGTACAGATAATGTTGAAGAAGGAGTGAGCAACAGCTATGCCCATATGGTCTGCCGGAAGGGAAAGAATTTCCATACTGAAAAATCCTCGTACCACATAAAGAACAGCAAGCAAAGCCGCTGTACCAATAACATTGAAGGAAAGATGGGCAATTGCAACTCTTTTTGCATTTCTGTTTGTTCCGAAGGACGAGAGAATTGCTGTAACACAGGTACCGATATTCTGACCCATAATGATGGGTAATGCCGCACCGTAAGTAACCTTTCCCGTTACGGTAAGTGCCTGAAGAATACCCACAGATGCCGAGGAGGACTGAATAATTGCCGTAAGCACAGCACCTGCAACAACACCAAGAACAGGTTCCTCAAAAAGAAGAAACAAATTTTTGAAGGCATCAACATCTTTGAGACCCGATACCGCATCGGACATAATATCCATACCGAACATAAGCACCGAAAAACCAAGCAGAATAGTACCTATATCTTTTTTCTTCTCATGTTTTGCAAACATATAAAATGCAAGCCCCAACAATGCCAGCACAGGCGTAAAGGACATTGGCTTGAACATCTGCACAATGGCATTTCCGCTGTCAATTCCGCCAAGGCTGAGAATCCACGCTGTAATTGTAGTACCTATATTAGCACCCATAATAACGCTTATTGCCTGTTTAAGGTTCATAAGACCTGAGTTTACAAAGCCCACAACCATAACCGTTGTTGCCGAGGAGCTCTGAATAACTGCCGTAACCCCCAGACCTGTTAAAAAGCCGGCAAACTTGTTAGTGGTAAGCTTACCGATAATTTTACTGAGTTTATTTCCTGCACTGCGTTCCAGTGCCTTTCCCATAATGTCCATACCAAACAGAAACAGGCACAGACCGCCTATCAGCGTAAGAATGCTGAATAAACTGAATTCTTCCATTTTTCAAAATCCTTTCTTTTCTCTTCTCTTCTTTTAACTTCTTTTTCTGTTCTATATAAAGGGTTTTACACCCTGATTTTAATCAATTCAAACCACCAAGTATTATATCAGTTTCATCAAATTTCAGTCAATATAAAAAGTATACAAACTTTATATTATGTTTGTTTTTTTTATGTATAATTATACACAAAAGCGGAGCTCCATTTATGATGGTAAGCTCCGCTTTGATTCTGTTATGTTGCATTATGTCTATCTGCCGGTTGCCTCATGAAGGGCTTTTGCAAGCTGATCAGGGCAGGAGGTCTGCTTGAAACCGCACCGTATCCCCTCAAGGCGTTCAATTGCATCTCCGGCTTTCATACCTTCAACAAGCTTTGAAATCCCCTGGAGATTACCATGACAGCCACCGGTAAATTTAACATTTTTAATAATATCTCCATCAAGTTCAAAATCAATTTTCATGGAGCAGGTACCTTTTGTTTTGTATGAATATTGCATAAATTATCCTTTCTTTATTCCGAATTTGTATATTGTTGTAAAGTGATAAGTTTCATCCGGTGTCAGCTTACATGACGGAAATGCCGGATGATTGGGAGAATCGGGATAGAACTGTGTTTCAAGGCAGAAGCCTGAGCGTTTCCCGTAGGGTTTTCCATCCTTTCCGATTTCATTACCCTTCAGGAAATTGCCCACATAAAGCTGAACTCCGGGCTTGTCGGTATAAACCTCCATTGTAATTCCGGAGGTTTCTCCTGTAGCTGTTGCAGCATGCTTCATTACACCGGTATCACCCATTACATAGTTATGGTCATAGCCCCCGGCAAGAACAAGGGGTTCTTCACCGCTTTCAATATCCCGTCCGATTGCTTTTTCTGTTGTGAAATCCATTGCGGTGTCTTTAACAGATACAATTTCGCCCGTTGGAATAAGGCTTGCATCGGTAGGAGTAAAATGCTCCGCGTTTATCTGCATAAGATGACCCAGTATATCTCCGTTACCCTGACCGTTCAGGTTAAAATAGCAATGATTTGTCAGGTTTACATAGGTTGTTTTATCGGTATTTGCAAAATATTCAATTTTTATTGCATTGTCTGCGGTTACCGTGTATTTAACATTTACCGTAAGGTTTCCCGGATAGTTTTCACGCATATGGGTATCAACATATTTCAGCATAATCCAGGGTTCATCTCCACCACCTTGACCCGCAACTGTCCACAAAACCTTGTTGTGGCCAACCTTTCCGCCGTGGAGGTGATTTTCTCCGTTATTTATGAAAAGATTATATTCCTTGCCGTCAAGTTCAAAGTGACCCTTGCAGATTCTGTTTGCATATCTGCCGATAAGCGCACCAAAATTTGCACCACCGTTTTTGTAACCCTGAGCATCATTATAACCAAGGCAAACATCAACAGGATTTCCGTTTTTGTCGTTTACAAAAATGTTCACAAGTGAACCGCCAAAATCGGTAATATCCACCTGAAAGCCCGACGAATTTTTAAGAGTGTATAAATTTGCAGGCACCCCGTCTGCATTCCCAAAGCTTCTTTTTTCTATATTCATAAGCAATTCCTCCAAAAAAAGTCTTATGATTATTATACACCATTTTTTCTTTTTGGTCAACTGTTTTAAAATTTTTTTGTTTTTTGGTTAAATTTTGTAAATTAGGTTATTGCATTTTCAGTAAATATCTGTTATAATTAAAATATCAAACTTCCGGACAAGCCGGACAAAAAAATTTAGGAGGAATAAAAAATGAAAAAAGTACTCGCACTGTTCCTTGCTGCTCTTATGGTTGTTTGCTTTGCCGCTTGCGGTGAAACAGCTGTTGACAACGAGGACAAAGTCAAAGTAGGCTTCATCTTCCTTCATGATGAAAACTCTACTTACGACAAAAACTTTATGGACGCAGCTACAGCTGCAAAAGAAGCTATGGGTCTTTCCGATGACCAGGTTATCATGAAAGTTAACATTCCCGAAGGTAACGAATGTTACGAAGCTGCTGCTGAGCTTGTTGAAGCCGGCTGCGATGTAGTGTTTGCTGACAGCTTCGGTCATGAAGACTTTATGATTCAGGCAGCAAAAGAATTTCCTGATGTAACCTTCTGTCATGCTACAGGTACAAAGGCACACACAGAAAATCTCCCCAACTTCTACAATGCTTTCGCTTCCATTTATGAAGGTCGTTACCTTGTAGGTGTTGCTGCAGGTCTTAAGCTTAACGAAATGATTGAAAAAGGTGACATCACAGCTGAACAGGCTAAGATGGGTTATGTTGGTGCATACCCCTATGCTGAAGTTAAGTCCGGCTATACATCCTTCTTCCTTGGTGCG
>JAZQCS010000061.1:0-13862 GCA_045546415.1 Clostridia bacterium
CAGTTAAGCATAAGACCTGCTGTTACAGCAAGCTCAACAACATGCTTGTTCATAACCGGAAGCATACCGGGCATACCGGAGCAGGCGGGACAAACACAGTCGTTAGGCTCCTTTGCCGCAGAATGACCACCGCAGGAGCAGAAAATTTTCGACTCTGTGCTGAGCTCCACATGAGTTTCCAGGCCGATGACGATTTCGTATTTCATATTCATTCACCCTTCCTTTCAACACTGTGCGCAAGACTGAGAAGTGTGCTTTCATCAAACTGCTTGCCCATAAGCTGAACACCGCAGGTGGAAAAAGCAGGAATTCCTACAAGGTTTGCCACAGCGGTAAATTCACCCTCAGCAAACACCTTGTCAAAGGCTTCGGAAATTCCGTAGCTTTCAAAAGCGGTTTTTGAGCAGGCAGGAGTAAGCAGGGCATCAAAGCTTTCAAAAAGCTTTGCCATGCCTTCTGCCACTACACGACGCACACGGAGAGACTTGTCATAGCAGTCTTTATATCTGTTTTTGGAAAGAACATCCGAGCCGTAAAGAATAACTGCCTTTGTAAGGAAGTTAAAGCCCTCTGTTCTGGAATTTACATAAAGCTCGTCAATATTTTTGTAGTTTTCCGCACGGTGACCGAATTTAACACCGTCGTAACGGGAAACATTGTTGCAGGTTTCGGCACACATCAGTATCTGCCAGGCTGTGTTTGCAAGCTCAAACAGGTCGCAGGAAATTTCTTCAACCTCTACACCTTGGGCTTTGAGGCTTTCAGCAAAAGCCTTAACCTTTGCTCTGCTTTCCGCATCTGCTTTTTCCATAAGCTCTTTTATAACAGCAACCTTTTTGCCCGAAACAGAAGCATTTGCAGAGTATTCATACTTTTCGGCAGGAAGGCTTGTGCCGTCCTTGTCATCATGACCTGCAATTACGGACATAATCTCACCAACAGTTTCCGCATTTTTGCCGTAAACACCAAGCTGTTCACCGGATGCCGCACAGGAAACAACGCCATAACGGGAAACTGTTCCGTAGGTAGGCTTTAAGAAATCCACATCGGAAAGTGCCGCACCTCTTCTGCAGGAGCCGTTCATATCAACACCAAGTGCCGCCTTAATTTCACCGGCTTTTACAAGCTCTGCGGCAGCGGATTTTACCTCGCCGTCACCATAGTAAGAGAATTCGCCAACAAGGTCAAGACCGAATTCACCAACATTTGTTTTACCTGAAATTTTGTAGCCCTTGTTTTCAAGGCGTGTAACCGCTTCTGCGCTGAAAAGGGGCTTGAAGCCTTCAAGCATACGGGAGCCTGCCGCGGTCTGCACACCTTTTACAAGGATTGTATCATCAACTGCAACTGTGCCGGTTTCACACAGTTTTTCTGCATAATATTTCATAACTTTCCACCTCACTTTACAAGTCTGGGTACCTGCCAGCTATCCTCATTATGCTGAGGAGCACCCTCAAGAAGGCTCTCACGGGTAAAGGGCTGACTTCTCACATCTTCACGGAGAACATTGGTAAGGGGCATAACATGTACCATCTCTTCAACATTTTCGGTATTGCAGGTTTTCAGAATCTGTTCTTTTTCTGCCATTTTACCGAAAATTTCTGTCATAAGGCTTTCCTCCTCATCGGTAAGGGAAAGCTGGTTAAGTTGCTGTGCATTGGAGAAGGTTGAGCGTTTGCCCTGAGCCTGTCTGCCTGCACCGCTGCCTGTAGGCATTCTGCCTGCAAGAGCGTTACCGTTACCAAGAAGATGAACATCCTCAAGCTGCTGATTTGTAACATTTGAAGGTGCACCGAGAAGTAAATCCTGAGCGTTTCCGTTTAAAGGGAAAGCAATTACATCAAGAATTTTTTCTTCATCGGTAAGAAGCATTACCATACGGTCAATACCGGGTGCCATACCCGCGTGAGGAGGCGCACCGTACTGGAACGCGGTATATAAAGCATTGAAACGGCTCTTGAGCTCATCTTCGCTGTAGCCTGCAATTTCAAAGGCTTTTTTCATAATGTCAATGTCATGGTTACGAACCGCACCGGAAGCAAGCTCTATGCCGTTACCAACAAGGTCGTACTGGTAAGCAAGCACTTCGGTGGGGTCCTTTGTAAGAAGAGCTTCCATACCGCCCTGAGGCATTGAGAAGGGGTTGTGGGTGAATATGGTATCCCCGGTTTCCTCGTCAATTTCATACATGGGGAAATCCACAACAAAACAGAACTCAAAAGCATCATCATTTATAAGGTTAAGCTGTTCGGGTTTTGCAAGCCATGTGCGGATAAGACCCGCCTTCTTTTCTGTGTCGTTTTTCTTATCGTCACAAATAAAGAACAGGGTTTCGCCCTCTTTCACACCGGTAAGAGCAATAATTTCCTTTTTCTGTTCTTCACTTAAGAACTTCGCAATGGGACCGGCAAACACGCCTTCTTTAAGAGTGATATAACCAAGACCGCCAAGGCCTACTTCTGTGGAAGTAGCATATTTCAGAGAATCTTCAAAGAATTTCTTTGACTGACCTGCACAGTTTGCAACAATACCGCGGACAGGTCTGCCCTTGAAAGCCGGGAAATCAACCCCTGCAAAGAAATCTGTAAGGTCACAAATTACAAGAGGGTTGCGAAGGTCAGGCTTATCGGAGCCGTAGGTCATCATAGCATCTGCATAGGTAATTCTGCGGAAGGGCTTGGGAGAAATCTTTTTATCCGAAAAGGTTTTGAAGGTATCGTAAATTACATCCTCACAAACATCAAGAACCTCTTCCTGGGTAGCAAAAGCCATTTCAAAGTCAAGCTGATAAAATTCACCGGGAGAACGGTCTGCACGGGCATCCTCATCACGGAAACAGGGTGCAACCTGGAAATAACGGTCAAAGCCTGAAACCATCAGAAGCTGTTTGAACTGCTGAGGAGCCTGAGGAAGAGCGTAGAACTTACCGGGATGCTTACGGCTGGGAACAAGGAAATCTCTTGCGCCTTCAGGAGAAGAAGCGGTAAGAATGGGGGTCTGCATATCAAGAAAGCCTTTTTCCTCCATTTTGTTACGAAGGTGACGGATAATTCTTGAACGCTTAACCAGGTTATCGTGGTTTTTAGGATTACGAAGGTCAAGGTAACGGTATTTAAGCCTTACCTCGTCCTTGCTTGCCCTGGATGCTCTCACATCGAAGGGAAGCATATTTTTGCTCTTACCAAGTACTGCAAGCTCGGTTGCAACAAGCTCAACATAACCGGTATCGATTTTTTCGTTTACTGTGTCCGGGTCACGCTTTTCAACTGTACCGGTAACAGAAATTACTGTTTCACGGTTTACATTTTTAAGCATTTCCTCATTGTGAATTACTACCTGTGTAACGCCTGTGTAGTCACGAAGGTCAACGAAAATAACGCCGCCGTGGTCACGGATAACATCCACCCAGCCTGCAAGCTGAACGGTCTGACCTATGTGTTTGTCACAGATGTCGTTACAATATTGTGTTCTGTACATAATACAAACCTCCTTAAAGTCTGTAAAAAAATAGTCCCGGAAATATTTTTTCAAATATTTCCGGGACGGGAAAACAAAAATTAACCCGCGGTGCCACCCGCATTGATGCAAAAGCATCCTCTTTTAATATTAAAATGTAAGTATCCGTCGAAGTGTTCCCAAGCTTACTACTCCCCTGAAATGCGCTTTCAGTCCATGACGCATTCTCCCTGTCAGGCTTTCCACAAAAGCCGAGTCTTCCCTACAATTATAACACGCCTTTTTTTGTTTGTCAATAGTAATTTACTCCAAAACAAGCTTCTTTATCCATAAATTTATTGTTTTTTTGTTTTTTTTCTTGATTATTCCGACGAACTGTGATATAATTAAATATGCAATTGAAAAAACGCGGTCGTGGCGGAATTGGCAGACGCACCAGATTTAGGTTCTGGCGGGAAACCGTGGGGGTTCAAGTCCCTTCGACCGCACCAAACAGTAAAAATCCGAACCTTGTACCAATCGGTGAAGGGTTCGGATTTTTATTATATCTTGATTACCCTAATTTTAATAGTAAACTTGAAAAGCGCTAATATCGAAATCTCAGGGGATAAAACTTTAACCGGTTTTATCTCTTTTTATATTTTTTCCGTACATTCTGCAAAGAAAATAAGTCCTGATATCTTTACTTTCAGGAAAGCTATCGTCATATTTCAAACATAGAAAAGATGCTGACGGATAAAGTCTACTTTATCCGTCAGCAGTTTTAATTATCCAAAATTATAAATCGGATACTATTTCATCCTTTGTTATAGGTTTTAATCCCTTTCCCCAAACAAAAACTTTAGCATATGATGCATTCGTATTTTTGTTCAAAGATAAACTTGTTATATCGTCTTTCACAAGTTCTTCAAAAGTCAAAGCAATCATTTTCCCATTTATATCGTATATACCCACATAAACCGTCGCATCTTCAGAATAATCTTCAACCAATATATCAAAATACATTTTTTTGGTAGTTGTCGCGTACTCTATATTTATATTTTTTAAGGAATCCTTTTTTGTGTTAACAAAGGGAATTTCGTTTTCAGTTGCATATGTTTCGGCAAAAGAACCGGTTTCACCATATATAGCAATATCATCGCAATTTTTGAAAGCGTATGAACCGATAGAGCTAACATTGTTGGGTATGGTTATTTTTGCCAGGAACAAACAACCGTAAAACGCACGATCCGCTATGTGTGTTATATTTACATCTATAATGACTTCTGTAATTTGAAGTCTGCTACTATACCAGGGGATCTCCGATGTTTTTGAATAATCTGTCATTGCTCCATTTCCTGAAATGTTAAGAAGACCGGTTTTATATAACACCCACTGAATTCCGTTTGAATCTGTTCCTCTATCAAGAATAGTTTCATCCGTAGAACTGTTACTTTTTACCATAATTTTACCGTTTTCAGTTGATAAGGCTACCGGATTTATATTTTCATCGATTACTCCGCCAACGCTTATTTTAACAGGATATTCTTTTTCTTCATCCTTCGGTACCATAAAGGATAATGTTACTATAGTTCCATTACCCAAATCATTTTTATCTTCTCCATCCCATGTGACTTTTATTGGGTTATCAGAAAAATTTCCGGGCTTTGTCATTGTCAATGAGGTAAGGGATGTACCCTTTGTCACACCGGTTAATACTAATTCTTCACTATACTCAACTGTTAATGTCAATCCAATAATACCCGGGTTATTTGAAATTGCTATTGGAACATCAACTGTTTCTGTGCCAGTTCCTTTTTCTACAGCTACATTCCCGACAGAAAATTTAATGCCGTCTATAGATTCTTCTTCTGTTTTAGGAATTATCTCTACTTTGGTACCATTACATACAGAACAAGTATATGTCTTAATACCGGTGCTTGTTTTACTAGCAGGTGTAGTTACAACACCATCATCCCACTCATGAGCAGCAAATTCAGTCATATCGCATTCACATTTGCGAGAATGTTTTTCATCATCAACCTTTGTCCAGTTGCCAAACGAATGAGTATGTGTTTGACTACCAACTGTAATTTTACCATTCTCGATAGATGTAGCCACACGATTTATATTCTCATCGATTACTCCGCTCACGCTTATTTCAATAGGATACTCCTTTTCTGTGTCCTTAGGAACAGTAAATGATAATATTACCGCGGTTCCGTTACCATCATCGTTTTCTGCTTCCCCGTCCCAAGTAACCTTGACCGGATTTGCAGAAAAGTTTCCAGGCTTTGTCATAATCAACTTTGTAAAAGCATTGCCTTGGTTTACACCTGTTAATTCTAATCCTTCATCATAATCAATAGTTAATGTCATTCCAATAATACCCAGGTTATTTGAAATTACTATTGGAACATCAACCATTTCCGAGCCTGTTCCTTTTTCTACAACGATACTTTCGACAGTAAGTTTTATATCGGAAGAAGCTTGTACTGTTATAAGCATTGAGAAAAGCATTAAGAGTATACAAAGCAATGATATTGCTCTCTTTGCATAATTCCTCATTATAAAATTCCTTTCCGCAAAACATAATTTTCTCTATCTACCCCCCGATTAAGAGGTAGATAGAGATTTTCTATTTACTTATTTTGCTCTATACTGTACCCATTCTTCAATATTTGAAATATTATCTCCGGTTGGATATGTATTTTGCACCTTACTCAGTTCTCTTTTGAAGTGATAGGTATATACCTTACTGCGGTCTCTGTATCTCCATTCTGTCCATGTATCAGTATATCCCGAAGTTACCCATTCTTCCCAATAATAATCACCATTATCATTTGAGTATCCACCCTTAAACCAATATGGGCTATGCTCACACCAGTATTCTCCATATTGAGGAACATCTTTATTTGAACCGCCCCATCTTGCTATACTCATTTCATATCCCAGACTTATTTCATGATAAGTATATCCACCGGGATTGTATGTGTATAAGTATGTTTTACCTTTTGGCGAACACCAGTGGTAATAACGCCATCTCGCTTCATAATGGCTGGTATCTACATATTTTGATCTGGTGGTTGATTCTGCATCTCTGGAATCACTATCAGTGTACTTTTTCGTGCCCCATGCACTCCAGGATCCCCAAGGTCCCCATACCCATGTTGTGTCATAATGCTCCCAACCGGACATTGATGAAGAACTGGAAGTGGTTTTCTCTGTCAGGGTATACCTATACTCTGTATTAATCACCTGTGCATCCTCAGGCATCTCTGATTTTAATACCCATGGTGATGTAACATTATCTTCCCAATGTGCATACAAAGTAATATCTACCAAAGATGTCATCAGAGTTCCTTCAGTTACCTCTTCTCCGTTTTCCGGATCTGTAAACCAACCTACAAGATGGCAAAAGTCACGGCTCGCATAGGGTAATTCACCTATTACACCATTATACGGAACCATCTTATAATCTGTTTCGGTACCAAGAACACCACCGTTTGCATCAAATGTTACTTTTCTCGATGTCAAATAGTTGATATATTCTTCTTCGGTAATACTTACAATTTTGTCTTCTGCTATATAGCCGGCATTTTCGTTTACAGTACCACACACCAATACGTTTGCATTAGTTTGGATTTCTGAATAGGTGCTGTCATTAGCCTGCGAAAGAGTAATAGATTTTGCAATTATTCCATTTTCGCTTTCTGACAATACATTCGACACGCCCTCAATTGAAAGCGCTGTTTCGTCTGCTTTTAATATAAGTGCAAAGCCTTCACTATTCAAAGTTACCCTTTCGAGTGTTATGTTTGGCGAAGAAACTTCAAGTGGCACAGCATTACTGTCAGAAATAGTAACCCCACTTATAATAGTTGTCTGAGCATCCGAATTGATGTTTAGTCCTTTATACTCTTTATATCCACCCAACAGTTTAAATGTTTCTATTTCGCCAATGACAAACGACATATCACTAAAGTCATCTGCTTTGATATTGGAAATATCTAAAGTGATTTTCTTTACATTGGAATTTGCTACAATATTGGCTATTTCCTTTGTCGGAGCTTTTGACTTTAATGCAGGAACTCCATCAAATGCACCTTCTCCAACAGATTCAATTTCATCCGGTAATGCAAATTCACTAAGTGATACACATCCTTTGAATGCATTAGGTCCGATTCTGAGAACATTCGGACATACGACTTCTTTTAAATTTGTACACCCTTCAAAGGCAGATTCCGGTATTTCGTTAACAAAGTTACTGATTGACACACCAATTATATTTTTATTATCTTTGAACAAGCCATCTGCCAGACCTGTAATCTTTATCATCTCCGGCATACCTGTTGTAGCATTAGTTCTTGTATAATATGAAGGAATCATAACAATTTCATCTGTTTCATTGCCATTATATCCTCTGACTATACCATTATCATCAACCATAAGCGGAGACGATGCAATTCTGCTGTTTACATAGTTATCTACAAAAATCGGTACCTCAAAGGGAAGAACACTGGTTTCATAGTCATTGAATGTTCTGTCATAGGAGTAGTCTAAATACTCTTTGTATTCGTCATCATCTAAAACGCTGTAAGTATATGTATAATATGCTTTATTTTTTATATCATATCCTACAACAGCAAATACTCTCGCCATACCTACCTGAACCAGTCTGTATGCGCCATATGTATTGCCTGTTGATTCAAATGTTCTCGATGATATTTCCATTTCTTCTTCAGAGAAAGTTACAGACGAACTATACAAATCCTGTTGAGCATTAGAAGATGCATATTCCTTTGATTCTCCCTCACTACCACCTGTTGAGTATGTGCTGTCTTCCGAATGAGTTTCACTTATGAGCTCAGAAACTGCTTTTGATATGGCATGCGATGAACTCGTTGCAGAACTGGAGCTGAATCCGGCTGTGCTGTTCCATGTTTTTGTATCGGATGCAACTGAAGATGAAGATTTTGAAATATCAACATTCTTCGACCAGCTGTCTGTTCCGGTTTTTGTATTTTGAGTAAACTGATTTTGTTCGTATCCTCCACCAATTTCCCATGCAGTAGTGTTAGACACGCCTGCCTCAACACCAACTTTTCCCTTTGCTACTCCAAGGGGAACCTCAATACCCGCATTAACACCAACCGAAGCTGTTGTTGAATTTGATAGGCTTCCTGATACATTGAATCCCGCATACTTTTGTACATCAGAGTACTCCTGGTCTACATGTGCCTCATTTGCAGTAACTCTGTATGAAGAGTTGTCGCTGTTTACTATGCTTGACGAACCACCGGCCGAATTTGTCATATTATAAGAATTGCTGTTACTCTTACAAAATTCTTCTGCGTCTTCTACTTTCATACCATTTTGTTTTGCCCACTCTTCACTTACAGTTAAAGACTCGTTCCAGTCTTTTGAGAAAGTCCATGTTGAAGAATTAGTTGTTGTATTTGCAATAGTTTTTCCTATTTCTTCTGCATTAGCCTTTGATATTGTATTTTGCTTTACAACACCCGTGCTTGTAATCATACCATTAACCACAAGTAAATCCTGTGTTTCAAACAAAGGAATGTTTCTGATTTCTCCAATTTCATAAACAAAAATAATCTGTCCGTTTTCAGCATCTTCACAGATAATGGGATCTCCCAGTTTTTTTACCGGTACAGCTCTGTTTCTGTCACTTGCCCAGTTAGCATACAACACCAGATCACCGGTTGTTCCCTGAGGAAGCTCTGTGCCATACATTTTTCCGTTTGCATCCGACCATCCAAGGAACTTATATGTATCCATTTTGGGAATTTGCAGAACCTTTGTTTGAGTCGGTTTGTATGTGTCTGTCTCCTTAAATGTCGTATCTCCGGGTGCTACCATATCACACACATACTGAATTGTATATTCAGCCTTTGGTAAAACCGGTATAATTACTTCCTTTTCAAAGTCATTGATAATTACAGAACCTTTTTCATCCTTAAAATATTTGGTACATGCTTTACAGTACCAATATGCTATATTACCTACCTCTGTTTCTGTCGGCTCTTTTGCAGGTGTTCCTTCGAGAATATGATTACATTCTGCCTGGATATAAGGGAAAGTAACTCCATAACCACCGGCAATAAATCTTCTGAGCAAAACTGTATCGGAAGCATTTATCTCCTCATCTGTATTAACATCAGCCGCTGCCTCTTTTATAGTTTGATTATACCCTCCGGCGATATGTCTTCTGATCATAGTCGTATCTATGTTATCTACTACTCTGTCAGAGTTCAGATCTCCGTAATAAAAATCCAGAACTTCAATTTTACCGCTAACTAAAGTTACGCTGACCGGATTAAGATTGTTGTCAGAAATACCCTTGTCTGTGCAAGTTACAGACACATCGTATACATCTCCTGCAACAGCGTCATCAGAAATCCTGAATTCCAATGATGCAATAACACCATCTTTAATATCTTCGTCTTCCACCGATTCTCCGTCCCATGTAATATTAAACGGAGAAGCAAGCACTTTTGAAGCTGTCATATTCAGCCTTGAAAAAGCCTCACCATTTGTCACCCTAAGCAACTCAAGTCCTTCATCGAAAGCAAATGTAAGAACAGCTGCTGTAACACCGGGGTTATTTTCAATCACTACATCAAGTATAACTGTGGCACCGGGCATATCACCTGCGCTTTCAACCGTTATGGTTGTTTTATCGGCCGCAAGTACGGATAGCGATTGGCATAATGTTGCCATCATTATTAATGACAATGTTAATGCAATTATCTTTCTTAATTTCAATTCTATCATCCTTTCTGATTAATAATTATTTTGTTCTTCTATTTCTATAAACCCTTGCGAAATTATGAGATTAACCCTATTTAAATCTTCATCTATAACGCTACCGGGTTTATAACCTAATTTTATTGGATACCTTTTTCCGGGTATAGCATCAGGGAATAATTCAAAGTACAACACCAACATTTCCCCTTCTCTGATGTCGTTAGAATCAAGTTCTAACCCATCCCACACAAAATTCATGCCAGATGCAAACTCCTTCGAATGTGTTAGCGTTAAAACATCTGCAACTGCTTCACCGTTTTCTACATCAACCAATGTCATCGCACTCTCGTCATATTCCAATGTCAAAACAACCCCTAATATTCCAGGGTTTTCTCGCAACTCTACAACAACCGGAATCGTATCTCCGGCTTTTCCATAAGTTGTTTTCAATTTAATTGATGCTTTTTTAGCAATAATGTTTTCTGTTATTTCTTCCTCGGGCTCCGATGGGTTGGTGGATTCAGAGGGTCCCGTGTGTGATGTGTTGCCGGAGGAACCACTTTGCGTATTTCCTGTTGATTCTCCGGAAGCATCAGTACTTTCATCTGTGTTCTCGTTTTCTTTTAATCCTTCACTTTTGTTTGTTTCCTCTTTTTCATCTTCTGCACAATTCCCCTCGGTATCTTCAAAAACCTCATAATATTCACAGAATCTTCTAAGAATAGCAGCTACCTGACAACGCTGTACATTATCCTTAGGAGAAATAGTTGTTTCAGATGTTCCTGAAATGATGCCGTTTGCGTTTGCCCACTGCATACTTTCTATTGCGTATTTGCTAATCTGGTCCTTATCTGAATACTTGTCTAATTCATTCAATTTTGAGTTGTCCAACTTTTTAAATGATGCATAACGGTACATAATTGTGGCAAACTGTTCCCGGGTTGCTGTATCATTCGGACCAAATTCAGTATCGTTATATCCACTGACAATCTGATTTTGTGATGCCCATGCAACCGCCATGCTATACCAAGCATCTGAGCCAACATCTTCGAATTTTTTTCCTTCAACCACATGCTCTCCCTCAACTCTCCACAAAACAGTTACTATCATACCTCTTGTGGCAACGCCTGATGGAGAAAATTCTGTTTCGCTTGTACCTGTCATAAAGTTGTTTTCCCGGACAAATTTGATATCATCAAAATACCAATCTGATTCATTTACATCTATTAATATGCCTTCGCAATTTGTTAAAACCGGTGAATCGACTACTGTTGCATGTACAATAGCAACTGATATACATAGCAATAGTGCTATTGTCACTGTAATTACTTTTTTCATTTTTCATCTCCTTCCATATTTGATTTATAGTTTTTTTAGCAAGAAAGGTCCTCCTTTCCACAAACTCGTTCCACATAATTCTCATTATGTGGAACGAAGAACAAAAAAGCGACTAATTATTTCAATTATAGATGTGAAAACAAGACCGATGTTAGTCAGAAAATTTTCATCGGTTAAATTTTGATGTCATTTTTTTGTGCATATCGGAGAAATTTTACATTTTTTAATAAAAATCATTGATTTTTTTGTTGAATTATGCTATAATTACTTATGTATAATTCAAATTGTTTATATAAGTGTTCCACATAATGAGAATTATGTGGATTTTTTATTTTAGCACCGCAAAAGACCAAGCTTTTGTATTTGCCTGCGGTGTACTTCACCCGTACTCATAGTATAAATTCTTGTAGTATTCACAGAAGAATGCCCTAAAATATCTGCAAGTCTTACTATGTCTTTCTGCAAACTGTAATAAGTTCTTGCAAAAAGGTGGCGAAAACTATGTGGATATACCTTATCCTTTGAAACTCCGGCAGTTTCGCATAACGCTTTTAACATCTTCCATATATGGCTTCTGTCAAGAGGTTTACCGGTACGGCTCACGAAAACGGAGCCGTTTTCAATTTTATTTTCCCAGATATATCTCTTTAACATTTTGCAAAGCTCTTTGGGTAAGATAACAATACGCATTTTTCCTTTACAGTTTATTACCGCTTGTCCCGTTTTTATGGCTGATGTAGTAATGTAGCGTAATTCTGAAACTCTAATGCCTGTGCTTGCTATAGTTTGTATCAGGTAATAAAGCCTTTGATTTTTCTTATCCTTTGCCGCTGTGAGTAACCGCTCATATTCCGCCTTTGTCAGTTCTTTGTCCTTGTTTGAAAATATCTGTCTTTGAATTTTCAATGCTTTAATTCGTATATCGCACCACTCTGCAAATACAAAAAAACTGTTAATAGAAGATATTGCCGCATTGACACTTGCGGGAGCGTACTTTTCACAAAGCAGTTTTTTATAATCAAGTGCTACTATTTTTGTAACCTCCCGACCAGAAAGCCAGTTCATGAAAAAGGTTATATCCCGTATATATTTTTCAATGGTGTTTTTACTTTTTTCCTGCTCGATTAAGTAATCTTTAAAGCGTTCAATGTGTTCGTTTTCAATAATTCTCATGTCCTCATCATCCTTTTTATTCTTCAATATTAAATTTGACACATATTCTTGCTATGTGTTTTACATATTTCTTCTCTATCATAACCCAAATTCCCCCTTGACTTTGCTTCCGTTTTGTACTATAATATAACTATTATGTCGGATTTTCCCGGAAGAGGTGATATTTATCAGCAGAATAATTTTCAAAAAAGAGGATATTTTTACAATACCAAACATTCTGACCATGCTCAGGCTTGTTCTTATACCCGTTATTCTCTGGGTGTATCTGGGCACAGAAAACATTTATGCTGTTCTTGTGCTTATGCTTCTTTCCGGGCTTACGGATATTCTCGACGGCTGGATTGCCCGCAGGTTCAATATGAGTTCCAATTTCGGCAAGATAATTGACCCCATTGCGGACAAATGCACCCAGGGTACCCTGTTCATTTGTCTCGGATTGAAATATCCCCTGATGTGGTGGCTGCTTGCTCTTTTCATTATTAAAGAAACTGTTGTTTCCATTATGGGCTGTCTTTCCATTAAGCGCAGAAAAAAAGTAAGCGGTGCGAAATGGTACGGAAAGCTTAACACGGTGGTAATTTACTGCACCATTTTCATTCTTATTCTTTTCCCGGAAATTCCCTTGCTTTTTGCAAACGCGCTCATTGTTTCAAGCTGTGTAACCATGGTGCTTTCCTGGGTTATGTATGTGTTACTTTTCAAAAAAATGATTTCAAAAAAACAGTAAAAAAAATCTGCAATCTTTCGCCACAGCCAGATAGGGTGACAGAAGTTATCTGAACCTCGATTTTCAAAGGCTAATTTTGGCTTCTGCCATGTTAAAATACTCGCAAACTGCGTCTGCATTTGCTGAATCCGTCAGGATTACCTGTGTTTTTGCCTCGCATAAGCCTAAAATTTACTCTTTGAAAATTCTTCGACCTTAAACTGATGGAATTTTGAGGAGATTTTGGTGCGGAAGACAAAGCAAGGCTGACGCCTTGCAAGGATGACAAGCCGAAACATACCAAAATTACGCGGTTTAAGGCGGGGTTCGGATATCTGCTGTCACCCTAAGGAAGTATTGTCCTGAAAATCGTCTTTTTGTCGAATTTCTGTGTTAAAAAATGCTCATATCCGTCAGGATTATGTGCATTTTTCGCCTTGAA
>JAZQCS010000062.1:0-34785 GCA_045546415.1 Clostridia bacterium
AACACCACCGGCAGAAACGATATTGACCACGCAAAGGTTTCAATTAACGGCAGTGATATTTATTTCTATGTACAGACAAGAGAGAACATCACAGCACCTGTTGGCAAAAACTGGATGAACCTTTACATTGATGCGGACCAGGACGCTTCTACCGGCTGGCATGGATACGATTATTTAATTAACCGTGCACAGAACGGCAATGTGGTTTCTGTTGAAAAAAATATTAACAACGAGTGGAGCTGGAAGGTTGCAGGAACAGCGGAATACCGCAAGCAGGACAACGAAATGCACATAAAGGTTTCTGCAGGCACAATCGGTCTTGAAGGTAAAACCGATTTCGATTTCAAGTGGGCAGATAACTCCACCGAAACCGGTGATATTATGCAGTTTATGGACCTTGGCGATGCTGCTCCTGACGGCAGATTCAATTTCCGCTACACACAGAAGGATACAACAAAGTATTCCGAAGAGCTTGGTTCCCTTCTTGATGAAGGAACAGTTGTTATGAAGGTTAACCGTGCAAGAGCCTTTGCGGGCAAGGAAATGTCCTTTATTGATAACACCAACGGTGATGTTCTTCCCACAATCATTAACGGCAGAACAGTTGTGCCGGTACGCTTCATTTCCGAAAAATTCGGAGCACAGGTTGGCTGGGATGATGCAACACAGACAGTTACCGTTGAAAAAGACGGCACTACAATAAAGCTTGTTATTGACAAGGCTGAAATTGATGTAAACGGTACAGTTACACCTCTTGATGCACCTGCTCAGGTTATTAACGGCAGAACCTTTATTCCTCTTCGTGCAATGACCGAGGCACTTGGCAAAAAGCTTATCTGGGACCCCAGAGGACTCATTCTCATAGGTTCTCAGAACATGGAGGCCTCCACATATGTTCTTGACGAGATTGAAAACGCATTGAACTAATATTAAAAACGGGTGATTGTCGTATTGACAATCACCCGTTTTCGTGGTATAATATTATAGATATGTTATGTCATGGGATACCGTGACCGGAAAGGACAGAAAAAAATGAAAACTCTTATAAAAAATGCAGATGTTTTTGGATACGGGAAAGCAGATGTTCTGGTTTCCGATTCCGTTATTTCTGAAATTTCCTCTTGTGTAAATGCTGAGGCGGATGTTGTAATTAACGCCGAAGGTATGCATCTTTTCCCGGCTTTTGCGGATGTACATGTGCATCTTCGTGAACCGGGCTTTATTTATAAAGAAACCGTAAAAACCGGAACAATGGCAGCGGCAAGAGGCGGTTTTGCCCATGTTTGCTCAATGCCGAATTTAAACCCTGTTCCCGACAGCGGAAAGAATATTGCTCCTCAGCTTGAGGCAATAAAAAAGGATGCGGTAATAAATGTTTATCCATACGGTGCAATAACTGTGGGTCAGAAGGGCGAAGAGCTTTCGGATATGGAAGGACTGGCACCTGATGTAATAGCCTTTTCTGATGATGGAAGAGGAGTACAGAATGAGGAATTAATGCGCCGGGCAATGCTTAAGGCAAAAGCTCTTGGTAAAAAAATTGTAGCCCATTGTGAGGATAACGAATTGCTTCGAGGTGGTTACATTCACGATGGTGAATATGCAAAAGCACACGGACACAGAGGAATCTGCTCTGAAAGTGAGTGGGGACCGATAAAGAGAGATATTGAACTGGTAAAGGAAACGGGAGTAAGCTACCATGTCTGCCATGTTTCCGCCAAGGAAAGCATTGAGCTTATAAGGAAAGCTAAGGCGGAAGGTGTGGATATTACCTGCGAAACGGCACCGCACTATCTGTTTTACTCGGATAAGGATTTAAAGGAAAGAGGCAATTTTAAAATGAATCCGCCAATACGCGGTGAAGAGGATAAAAAAGCACTTATTGAAGCTATTTGCGACGGTACGGTTGATATGATAGCCACCGACCATGCGCCGCACAGCACAGAGGAAAAATCCGGCGGACTTGAAAAGAGCCTTAATGGGGTTGTTGGCATTGAAACCTCATTCCCCATAATGTACACTTATTTTGTTAAAACGGGAATCATCACAATAGAAAAGCTTATTGAACTTATGAGCACAAACCCCGGCAAACGATTTGGTTTTGAAACAGAGCTGAAGCCGGGCAATACGGCAAATCTTACGGTGTTTAACCTTGATATCAGCAAAAAGGTTGATTCTGCTGAGTTTTTGTCAATGGGTAAAAGCTCGCCCTTTGAGGGGGTTACCGTAGATGCGGAATGTGTTCTTACCATGGCGGAAGGAGAGATAGTATGGAAAAAGTAGCAATGTACAAGGTTACCGAAAACAAAAAGATTGCAAAAGATGTTTTTGAAATGCACCTTGAAGGCGATACCTCAGCAATTACTGCTTCGGGTCAGTTTGTAAACATCAAAATTGACGGGTTTTATCTTCGCAGACCTATTTCTGTTTGCGATTATGACGATAAAAAGATAGTAATAATTTACAAGGTTGTGGGAAAGGGCACAGAGGCAATGAGCGAAATGCCCCTTGGTACTGAGTTGGATGTCATGACAGGTCTTGGCAACGGTTACAATCTTGAGTTTGCAGGGAAAAAGCCCCTTTTAATCGGCGGCGGTGTTGGTGTGCCACCTATGTATAATCTTTGCAAAAAGCTTGTGGCTCTTGGCAAGGAGGTGCAGGTTATAATCGGCTTCAACACAGCAGACGAGGTTTTCTATAAAGAGGAATTCGAAAAGCTTGGTGCAAAGGTTTATGTAACAACTGCCGACGGCACTATGGGAACAAAAGGCTTTGTTACCGATGTTATGCAGGACCTTGAATATACTCATTTTTACACCTGCGGTCCCGAGCCTATGTTCAGGGCAATTGACCGCATAGCGGAAGGTACGGGAAGCTTCAGCTTTGAAGAGCGAATGGGTTGCGGCTTCGGTGCCTGTATGGGCTGCAGCTGTAAAACAAAATACGGAAACAAGAGAATTTGCAAGGACGGACCTGTTCTGGAAAGGGAGGAAATAATATGGTAGATACAAAAGTAGTTCTCAGCGGTTTAGAGCTTTCCAACCCCATAATTCCTGCCAGCGGAACCTTTGGCTACGGTTACGAATTTGCAGAGCTTTACGATATAAACATTTTAGGGTCCTTTTCCTTCAAGGGCACAACTCAGGAGCCCCGTTTCGGAAACCCAACACCCAGAATTGCAGAGTGTACCGCCGGTATGATAAACTCGGTGGGCTTGCAGAACCCGGGTGTTGATAAGGTTATTTCTGAGGAATTACCCAAGCTTAAGGCTTGCTTCCACAAGCCGGTAGTAGCCAACATCAGCGGTTTTTCTGCAGATGAATATGCCTATACCTGCGAGAGAATCGACAAGGAAGAACAGGTTGGTCTCATTGAGGTAAATGTAAGCTGTCCCAACGTACATAACGGTGGTATGAGCTTCGGCACAACTCCCGAATCTGCAGCGGAAATTACAAGAAGAGTAAAAGCGGTTACAACAAAACCTGTTTACATAAAGCTTTCGCCCAATGTCACCGACATTGTTTCCATTGCAAAGGCGGTGGAGGAGGCAGGAGCAGATGGCATCAGCCTTATAAACACCCTTATGGGTATGCGTATTGACCTTAAAACCAAAAAGCCTGTTGTGGCAAACAAAATGGGCGGTTTTTCGGGTCCCGCAATTTTCCCCGTGGCGGTGAGAATGGTTTACCAGGTTTATGATGCGGTTAAAATTCCCATTATCGGTATGGGTGGCGTATCTACCGCAGAGGATGTAATTGAAATGATGCTTGCCGGTGCAACAGCCGTTCAGGTAGGCGCCGCAAACCTTGTTAATCCCTTTGCCTGCAAAGAAATAATTGAGGATTTACCACGGGTTATGGAAAAGTATAAAATAAACAGTTTAAGTGAAATAATAGGAGGAGCGCACTAATGGGAAAAGATGTGATTATTGCCTGCGATTTTGCATCGAAGGCGGAGGTTATGAGCTTTCTTGACAAGTTCAAGGAGGAAAAACCTTATGTAAAAATTGGTATGGAGCTGTTTTATGCGGCAGGTCCTGAAATTGTAAAGGAAATAAAGGCACGCGGTCACAAAATTTTCCTTGACCTTAAGCTTTGTGATATTCCTAACACAGTAAAAAAATCCATGAAGGTACTTTCCGAGCTTGATGTTGATATGTGCAACCTTCATGCTTTCGGTACAAAGGCTATGATGGAAGCGGCTATTGAAGGCTTGACCCGTGCTGACGGCACAAGACCTATGCTTATTGCTGTAACTCAGCTTACATCTACAAGTGAGGAAAGAATGAAGGCTGACCTTTTAATTGACCAGCCTCTTGACAAGGTTGTTATGCACTACGCAAAAAATGCCATGGAATCCGGTCTTGACGGTGTTGTTTGTTCTCCTTTGGAGGCAGGCAAGGTTCACGAAATCTGCGGTAAGAATTTTGTGACAGTTACTCCCGGTGTGCGCTTTGCAGATGGTGAGGTTGGCGACCAGGTACGCATTACAACTCCGGAAAAAGCAAACGAAATAGGCTCCGACTACATTGTGGTTGGCAGACCTATTACTCAGGCAGAGGACCCTGTTGCCGCATACAGAAGATGTGTGGCTGAATTTGTAAAATAACCTAAAAAGGAGACATAAACTCATGAAAAAATTAATTGCTAACGATTTACTTTCAATTCAGGCTGTGTTTTTAAGACCCGAAGAACCTTTTACCTGGGCAAGCGGTATAAAGAGCCCTGTTTATTGCGATAACAGACTTACTTTAACAGCACCTAAGGTTCGTAACGATGTTGAAAATGCCATTGCACAGACAATTAAGGAGCAGTATCCCGAAGCGGAAGTGCTTATGGGTACATCCACAGCAGGTATTGCTCATGCGGCTATTGCTGCTCACATTCTCGGTCTTCCCATGGGCTATGTAAGAAGCGGTGCAAAGGACCACGGCAGAGGCAACCAGATTGAAGGCAAGCTTGAAAAGGGTCAGAAGGTTGTGGTTGTTGAAGACCTTATCTCTACCGGAGGCAGCGTTATTGAGGTTGTAAATGTTCTTCGTGAGGCAGGGGCTGAAGTGCTTGGTATTGTTTCCATCTTCACCTACGGTATGAAGAAGGGCTTAGACCGTCTTGCTGAAGCAAATGTTAAAAACATCAGTCTTACGGATTTTGATACGGTTGCAGAATGTGCTGCAGAAACAGGTTACATTAAGCAGGAGGATATTGCAAAGCTTATTGCGTTCAGAAACAATCCTTCCGATGAAAGCTGGATAAAGGGTTAATTCCTTTTTAAATTCTTTTTAGGAGGAAAACAAATGAGACATCTCATTGACATTATGGATTTGTCCGAAAAAGAAATCGACGGGCTCATTGAGGTTGCCCGCGATATTATTGAAAATCCTGAAAAATACAGAGAAAAATGCCGTTACAAAAAGCTGGCAACCCTGTTTTTTGAGCCCTCCACCCGTACCCGTCTCAGTTTTGAGGCGGCTATGATGGAGCTTGGCGGTGGTGTGCTGGGCTTTTCGGAGGCTAATTCAAGCTCAGCGGCAAAGGGCGAAAGCGTTTCGGATACAATTGCGGTTGTAAGCAGTTATGCGGATATTATTGCAATGCGCCATCCCAAAGAGGGTGCACCTACCGTTGCGGCAATGAAATCAGCGGTGCCTATTATAAACGCAGGTGACGGTGGTCACAATCATCCCACACAGACTCTTACAGACCTGCTTACAATAGCAATTGAAAAGGGTACCTTTGAAAATCTTACAATAGGCCTGTGCGGAGACCTGAAATTCGGCAGAACCGTTCATTCACTTGTTGCGGCAATGTCCCGTTACAAAGGAACAAAGTTTGTGCTTATTTCCCCTGAAGAGCTTAAGCTTCCGGGCTATGTAAAAAAAGCATATATCATTAAAGACGGTATGGAATATGTGGAAACCACCTCTCTTGAGGAGGTTATGAGTGACCTTGATATTCTTTATATGACCAGAGTTCAGCGTGAGCGTTTCTTCAATGAAGAAGAATATCTCCGCCTGAAGGACAGCTACATTCTGGATACAGAGAAAATGAAAAAAGCAAAAGACGATATGATTGTTATGCATCCTCTTCCCAGAGTCAATGAAATTTCAACTCAGGTGGATGAGGACAAGCGTGCCTGCTATTTCCGTCAGGCAAAATACGGAAAGTATATCCGTATGGCGCTTATTCTGAAGCTTCTGGAGGTGGAGTAATTGACTATAGATTCCATAATTAACGGCTATGTTATTGACCATATCAAGGCAGGAAAGGGTATGAAGATATATAACATTCTTGACCTTGACAGCCTGGATTGTCAGATTGCTATAATCAAAAATGCCGCATCAAAAAAAATGGGTAAAAAGGATATTATAAAAATTGACGGTGAGCTGAATTTAAAGCTTGATATTTTAGGCTACGCGGCAAATGACATTACAGTTAACATTATCCGTGACGGTAAGCTGGTTGGTAAAGAAAAGCCTGAACCACCCGAACAGGTTGAGGGAGTAATAAGGTGTCGTAATCCCAGATGCATTACTACTACTGAACAGGACATAAAGCACATTTTCAAGCTTACCGATAAAGAAACCCGAGAGTACAGATGCCTTTACTGTGAAGCAAAGGCGGAATAAAAGAGGTGCTGTTATGACCGGGAAAGAAATGTTCAAAAAGGACCTTTTCAGATATTATGGAGAAAAGGGAGAAAGCCTTGCAAAAAGGATTTTGCGTCCGGCAGAGCTCAGATACATTTATTGCCTCAGAAAAGCAAAATATGCTAAAAACAGTATCTCACGGAGCTGGTACAAGCTGAGGCTCAGGAGAATTTCGGATAAAACTCATATACAGATTCCGGCTGTAACGGATATCGGAGAGGGATTTTACATCGGACATACCGGCAGAATCATTGTTAATTCAAAAGTAAAAATGGGTAAAAACTGTAATATTGCTACCGGTGTAACTATCGGTGCCGAAAGCCGGGGAAAGCGTCAGGGTGCACCTATTATCGGTGACTGTGTGTGGATTGGTACAAACGCTGTGGTTGTGGGTAATGTGAAAATCGGAAACGATGTGCTCATTGCTCCGCTTACCTTTGTGAATTTTGATGTTCCGGATCACAGCATAGTTATAGGTAACCCCGGTAAAGTTATCCCCCGTGAAAATGCAACGGACGGATACATAAATAAAAAGGTATAATTAAAAGCCTGAGCATCAGCTCAGGCTTTCTTTCTTTTTTTGAACGGTTTGGTTATTCCTTTTTCGGCAAAGCCCCACAAAAAGCTTAACGGTACGGCAATTATAAACATCAGCCCCATTAAAACTGAGGGGGTAACACCGTGAACAGTAAGCTTTATAATTTCAAGCACAAACACATGGATGAAATAAGCTCCGAAGGAAACCGAGGAAAGGGCATAAACAACCTTTGAAGGCTTTTTGAAAAGTGATTTAAAAATCAGAAACACCGCTGCGGCTTCAAGGTAATGGTTGAGAGAATAGCCTCCGTGCATTACAAAATCGCTGCCGTGGGTGACAGAGTAGGTGCTGATTATCGGTGTAATCAGGAAAAAGCCGGCACCAAGAACAATAACAAGAGCGGTGGATTTTTTGCTGAATTTGTGCCTGCCTAAAAGATACCCTGCAAGAAGATAGCCCAGGTATCCTATCATACCGTCCTCTGTTAAATGCAAAAAAGAGTTTCCGAAAGCTTCACTCTTAAGAAACAGATTGATGAAAGGCTTGAGGGTTGACTGGAAGGTTATTATAAGAAGTGCAAAAAAGAGCATTTTTTCGGAGCATTTATCAACAATGATTTTCAAAAAGGGAATCATAAGATACATGAAGGCGATGGAAAAAATAAACCACAGATGGTATGCGCTTCCGATACCTATAAGCTCCCTGAAAAAACGGGAAACCGAAAACTCGTAGCCGTACAGCCAAGTGAAAAACAGAAAATAGAAAATGTCATAAAAAATAAAGGGAATGAGAATTTTTGAAAGCCTGCGTTTATAAAAGGCTTTTGCATCGGGTATGGGGTTGTTTAAAAGCAGAAAACCGCTTATCATAAAAAACAGGGGTACACCAATACGGAAAAACTCGTTGGCAAAACTCAGTATATACCATAAATCCTTGCCGTAATTTTCCGGAGCAACATAATAATCGCAGATGCAATGAAGTCCGATAACGGTAATTATAGCAAAAACACGAATAAAATCCAGATAGTAAAAACGGTTGACGGAAAGGGCATTGTTTTTCTGATTGGAAACAGTTGCGGTAGTCATATGCACACCCCTTTAAAAGAATTTGTAATTATTTTATCATATGTGAGGAAACAAATCAAGTAAATAATCGAAAAAAGCGAAAAATGTCGTAGAGAAAATAAAAAATACCCCTTGTATATCAGATGGAAATGTGGTATAATGTACAATGGTATATTATAAAATTGGTATAAATATCCTTTATTACAAACTTACAGAGGAGATGAACCTATGCAGGACACCGGAAAAAACAGAGTAAATGTTGTAATTGACGGCAGAGAATATACCATTCTCGGGACGGAATCTGAAGAATACATAAACCGCATTGCCAAAAAGGTAGATGAGGTAATTTCCTCCTGCGGGACATCCTCTGTAAACTTTACTATGAAAATGGTGCTTGCAAGCCTGAACCTGGCAGATGAGGCTGAAAAGAAAAACGGCAAAATTGCAGAGCTTGAAAAACTCCTTGAAATGGCAGAAGAAAAAAACGATATTCTTCAACGCAACCTTAATTCTCTCAGGAGTGAGGCGAGAGGAAACATTGTGAAAATGCATAACGGTCCGGAGGCTTATGATGAATAAACCCGAATTACTTGCACCCGCAGGCGGTGAAGCCTGCGTTTATGCCGCTGTGCAAAGCGGTGCAGATAGCGTATACCTGGGGCTTAAAAATTTTGGTGCGAGAAGTTTTGCTGAAAATTTTGACCGGGAGGCTTTGCATAGAGTAATTGAATACTGTCACCTGAGAGGGGTTAAGGTTTATGTGACACTGAACACCCTTACAGCAGATGTTGAAATAAATGAGGTTCTTGAAAACGCCTGCCTTTGTGCAAATGAAGGAGCGGATGGGGTAATAGTGCAGGATATGGGGCTTATTTCCCTTATTCGTGAACACTATCCTGAGCTGCCGGTTCATGTAAGCACTCAGGCAACTGTTATGAACAGCAGCGCGATGGCAATGGCAGAAAAGCTTGGAGCAATCCGGGCTGTTGTTGCAAGAGAACTAAGCTTTGAGGAAATTTGCTCAATAACAGGAAAAAGTGCCATTGAAACAGAAATTTTTGTTCACGGAGCACAATGCTACAGTTATTCGGGTCAATGTCTTATGAGCAGTATTTACGGCGGCAGAAGCGGAAACCGTGGCAAATGCGCAGGCCCCTGCAGGCTTCCGTATACCCTTGAAAAAAACGGGAAAACCGTGGATAGGGGCTACCTTTTAAGCCCGGTGGATATGTGCCTCGGTCTTAATACCGACAAAGTGCTGAAAACAGGTGCACATTGCCTTAAAATTGAGGGCAGGATGAAAGGTCCGGAATATGTTGCAGCTTGCTGTGAGGAGTACCGGAATGCTCTTGACTGCGGTGAAAATATATCGGAGGAAAAGCTTGAAAATCTTAAAAACATTTTTAGCCGGGGTGGTTTTACCGCAGGACTTTTTGAAGGAGGAGAAAACCTCATAAAAAAACAAAGCAGTAACGACGATGCTTATGAAAATCAGCAGAAAGAAATTCTGGATTATTACCGTAACAAGGTAAAAAGCAATTCCAGAAGAGTACCTGTAAAGTTTTATTTCAAGGCAATATCAGGAGAATATCCTCAGCTTACAATGGAAGCCTTTGGCGAAAGCTTTAAGGCTACCGGTGAAAAAACTGTGGCGGAGGCAACCTCTGCCCCGTTGGATGAGGAAAGAATCAGGAAACAGCTTGAAAAACTTGGAGATTCGCCTTTTGTTGCCACAGAGATAAAGGTTTTCACAAGCGGAAACATATTTATGCCGATGGGTGAAATAAATGCCCTGAGAAGGCTGGTTGTAGCTATGGCGGAGGAAAACGTGCTGAAAAACAACCTGAGAAGCTATAATCCGGTAAAGCTGAAAAGAGAATTGCCCCCAAAAGCTTTGGCAAGAACTTTTACAGCATATGCTACAACGGAAGAACAGGCGCTTGCCCTGACGGGATTTGAAGAAATAAGTACAATTTATCTTCCTGCAAGGCTTTATAAACAGGGAGCAGACAGCAGAGTTGTTCCTTCTTTTCCGGCAATTGTAAGGGAGAAGCACCTGAAGGAATACACAGAAATAATGGATAACCTTGCAAAGCAGGGTGTTGGAAAAATTCAGGTAAACGAGTGGGGATGCCTTTATGAGGCGCAGAAAAGAGGTTTTGAAATCTGCGTTGGCGGTGATATGAATGTGTTCAATTCCCACACCGTAAAAGCTCTGGAAAAAATGGGCGTATCGGGAACCACTCTTTCATGGGAAATGCTTCTGAAACAGGCAGGTGCTGTTTGCGGAAAAGGGCTTGAGCTTATCGTTTATGGCAGACCGCCTCTTATGAAAACCGCCAACTGTCCTGTAAGGGGCAGGGGAGAATGCGGAAAAAATCCGGCGGAATACTCTCTTACAGACCGTAAAGGTGAAAAAATTCCGGTTGTGTGCAATTGTAGTGACTGCACTGCGTATCTGTTTAATTCAAAGCCGGTTTATATGGCGGATAAGCTTTCGGAAATTCCTTCAAACATTTCGGGAATGTGCCTTTACTTTACTGTTGAAAGCGGAGAAGAAACAAGGCGGATTGTAAAAAACTACCTTGAGGAAAATGCACCTGAAGGCGAGTTTACAAGGGGTCATTTTTTTAGAGGTGTGCTGTGAAAAAGGCAGGGATAGCAATGAATTTTCCTGAAAAACTGAAGAGTTATTTTACTTTTGCCGATTTTGTAATTGCGGTTGTTGTTTGTACTCTGAGCCTTAGCCCGCTTGTGATAGCCGGTGGAAAAGAAGAAGCAAAAACCGTGGTTGTGGAGCTTGACGGAAAAGTTTATGCGTCCTATAGCCTTCAAACCCTTGGAAATGACACAAAAGAGGTTGTTATAAATTCAAAATACGGAAAAAACACTTTATTAATAGATAAAAACGGGGCAGATATGATATTCTCAGACTGTCCGTTACAGATTGATGTAAAACACAGAAAAATTACTTCACCCGGAGAAAGTATAGTGTGCGCTCCGCACAAGCTTGTTGTTTACATATCGGGTGAAAGTAAAACAGACGGAATATCCTCCTGAGGTGAAAAAAGTGAAAGTTGTTAAGCTTGGTATGTTTACTGCCCTCGCTATGGCGCTTGCATGGATAGAACGGTTTATTCCCTTTGTACCGGTGGTGCCGGGAATGAAAATAGGGCTTGCAAATATTATTCTGATTATAGTGCTTGAGCTTTATGGAATCGGGCCGGCAATAACAGTAAATGTTGTCCGCTCTTTGCTTTCAGCAATGCTTTTTGCAGGGTTTGCATCTCTGCCATATTCGCTTTGCGGAGGGGTTTGTGCAGTTGTGGTTATGTGGCTTTTAAAAAAGGTTAAAGGCGTGACCCTTACCGGTACGGCAATAGGGGGAGCATTTGCACACAACCTGGCTCAGATATCTGTTGCCTGCATTATTATGCAGACACATTACATTTTTACATATCTTACCTTTACGGGGATAGCTTCAGTGTTTACCGGGCTTTTTACCGGCATCTGCGCAGGTATCTCGGTAAAGTATCTGAAAAATATTCGTTTGTAAAACAAAGGGAGGTGAAACACTGTGAACACCAGAATCATTCTTGCATCGGGGTCACCCAGACGCAGAGAAATTCTTGAAAAGCTCGGCTTTGATTTTGAAGTAATGACAACAAATGCCGAGGAAAATGTGAATACGGAAGGAATGTCTCCTGAGCAGGCTGTTATGGAGCTTGCATCGGAAAAGGGAAAAACCGTGGCAAAAATGCTGAACCCGGACGATGAAAATATTATTGTGGTAATAGCAGCGGATACGGTAGTTGCAAGGAACGATAAAATTCTTGGAAAACCTGAAAACCGGGCAGAAGCGAAGAAAATGCTCAAAAGCCTTTCGGGGAAAAAACATAGTGTGTATACCGGTCTGAGTATATGGCAAATGCGTCCCGGATGGACAAGTAAGGGGTGTTCCACCTCGGTTAAAACAGATGTTTACTTTAAACAACTTTCCGATGAAATGATAGAAGCGTATCTTGATACCGGTGAATATGCAGATAAAGCAGGTGCTTACGGCATACAGGGAAAGGGTGCGGTTCTTGTTGACAGGATAAAAGGAGACTACTACAATGTTGTAGGGTTTCCGGTAAATAATTTTTACGAGATGGTTGCAGCAGAATTCGGGTTAGATGTGTTTCGCCATAAGCTGATAGGCAGAAGAAATAAGCAAGGAGGTTTGCCTGATGGGTTTGTCTACAAGAGAGTGTAAAAAAATTGTTATATCCGGCGGAACCGAAAGGCAGAAGCAAATCCTTGAAAATATGGGCATAACCTGTGAGCTTTTTGAATGCAATGAACTTCCGGATATGGAATTCAAAGAACTGCAGAATGAAATGAAATTGCAGGAGATTGCAAATTTCAGAGGAAGAAAAGCAGCGAAACAGCTTGTGAGCAGAACCAGGTATAACTTTGTGATAATTTCGGTTGAAACGGCTGTGATATTTAACAAAAGAATACTTAAAACACCTAAAACAAGAGCTCAGGCGGTAAGAATACTGAAGAGCCTTTCGGGAAATACTCATAAGGTTGCCTCAGGACTTTGCGTATGGTGGGGACAAAAGGGTGTTACGGTATGCGATGAAACCTATGTGAAATTCCGTGAGCTTACCGCTGAGGAAATAGAGCATTATGTTGATACGGAGAATTATTCATTCAGCGGTGGTTATGATATTCTCGGAGGCGGAGCAAAGCTTATTGAAAGCATAGAGGGAAGCTTCTGGAATGTGGCAGGTGTTCCGGTGAATAAGATTTATGAGATTCTGGATGAGGAATACCTGTTCAAGCTGTTTGAAAATACTGAATGCGGTATGTGGAATAAGGATAAATTATCTGACCGGGGAGGGATAATATGAAAAAGCTGAAGCTTACCACTGTTTGCAGCCGTCCGGCAATGGAGGTGCTGAAGCAGATAGGTGTTAATTTTGAGCCTTACGGTGGCATAATACCGGTGGATATTGACAGCGACAGAGCAATGATGGAAATATGTAATAAAATTATTTCGGAAAGCGACGAAAAAACAATAGTTCTTGTTGCAGAAACGGGGATTTACCTGAAGGATGAAAGGCTTGGCGTCCCCGGTAATAAAGAGGAAGCGGCAGAGCAGTTGAAAAAGCTTTCGGGAAAAACTCACCGGTTCATTACGAGAATGTGCATAGGAGGTGCCGGAGAGCCTCCGGAGACTGCCGTTTGCGAAACAAAGGTTGCAATGAAGGAAATTAAGGAATGGGAGGTAAGGGGTTACCTGAGTATGTGCGATTTCCGCTACCCGGGAGCCTACGACCTCACAGGTCCGGGAAGCTTTTTTGTTCGTTCTGTTCAGGGTGATTTCAATAACATCAAGGGGATGCCCGTTTCGGTGCTTATGGAATTGCTCAACAATAAATACGGAATATCCATTGTAAACGGAAAAAATATATTTGCGAAAGGAAGTACTGAAAAATGATAAAGGATATAGGTATAGACCTCGGAACCGCCAACACTCTTGTTTATGTGAAGGGTAAGGGCGTTGTTGTGAATGAGCCTTCGGTTGTGGCGGTTAACCAGACAACAGGAGAGGTGCTCAGCGTCGGTAACGATGCAAAAAGCATGATAGGAAGAACTCCCGGCTCAATTGAGGCGGTAAGACCCATGCAGGATGGAGTTATTGCGGATTTTGATGTTACCCAGGCGATGATTAAAAAGTTCATCCGCAAGGCAATAGGTCCTGCCGGTATGTTTATCCGTCCTCTTGTGGTTGTGTGCATTCCCTCCGGTGTTACAGAGGTAGAAAAGCGTGCAGTTGACGAGGCTGGTATGCAGGCAGGTGCAAAAGAGGTTTATATGATATATGAACCTATGAGTGCGGCAATAGGTGCAGGTCTGCCCGTTGCTGAGCCTACAGGAAGTATGATTGTGGATATCGGTGGCGGTACAAGTGAGGTTGCGGTGCTTTCTCTTGGCGGCATTGTAATAAGCAATTCCCTGAGAGTAGCCGGGGACACTTTTGATAATGCCATTGCTCAGTACATCAAGCGTGAATTCAACCTTCAGATAGGCGACAGAACAGCAGAAGAAGTTAAAATTCAGATAGGAAGCGCGTTTCCTTACGAGGGTGAAGGTACAATGCAGATTAAGGGCCGTGACCTTGTTTCAGGTCTGCCCCGGCTGGTTGAAGTAAGAGCAAGTCAGATACGGGAAGCTCTTGCTGAGCCTATTTACAGTATTATAGACTGCATAAAGATGACTCTTGAGAAAACACCTCCCGAGCTTGCGGCAGACATTATGGACAGAGGTATTATGCTTGCCGGCGGCGGTGCTCTTCTGAGAGGTCTTGACAGAATTATTGAGCTTGAAACCCAGATAAAGGTAAATGTTGCAGAAAACCCTCTTAACGGAGTAATTGACGGTATCGGCAAAATGCTTGAGGGCGAAGACAGAAATATGCTGAGAAAAATTCTTGAAAAATGCAGCCGACCCAGATAATTTTCAGGTCAGGGGAAATGTAAATGTGGAATTTTATTAATAAAAACTACTGGAATACCGTGATTGTTGTTGCGGTAATTCTGGCAATAACCTGCGGAGTTGCTTCCATTGTAACCGGTGACAGTAATGAGCCCTCGGTTGCCACAAATGTTGTGAACTTTGTTTTCACTCCGGTAAAAACCGGGTTGTCAAAGGTTGGAGGAGCAATAGGTAATTTCTTCGGAGATATTGCAGCCTCGAAAAACTCGGCAGAGGAAAACAGAAAACTTAAAAATCAGATAAAGCAGCTTCGTAATGAAAATGCACGGCTTTCGGCATTTGAAGAGGAAAACGACAGATTAAGAAAGCTTCTTGATTTCAAGGAAAAACAGGGAGGGTTCACAACTGTGCCCTGTGAGGTTGCCGGAAGGTCCTTTTCAAACTGGAACACAGAATTTGTTATTAACAAGGGTACAGACCACGGGGTTGATGTTGGAGCTGTTGTTGTAGAAAACGGAGGGCTTGTGGGCACAGTAACCATGGCAGGCAAAAACTGGGCGACGGTTACAACCCTGCTGGATTCCGAAACAAGCGTAAGTGCCACAGTTATCCGTTCGGGAGCCTACGGAATTGTAGAAGGGGATATAAAGCTTGCAGGGGAAAATCTCTGCCGGCTGAATTATACTGCAAAGGATGCCGATATTGCAATCGGAGATATTTTGCAGACATCAGGTCTTGGAATGATGTATCCCCAGGGAATAGTAATCGGTAAGGTGAAATCGGTGGAACAGCTTGCCGGCAAGGTGGAAAGACAGATAACCGTTGAAATTTCCGCAGACATTTTCAATTTGCGTGAGGTACTGGTTATAACATCCTATTAGTTTTTAATTGAAGGGGTAACAGATGGTTATTTTTCTGAATGTATTAATTTTTATAATTGCATATTTTTTTGATACGGCAAAAGCCCTGGATTTTATTTCGCTGTTCGGAATTATGCCCGATGTGGTTTTTGTGACCGTGCTGTGCTTCTGTATGTTTTACGGTAAAGAAAGAGGACTTGTGCTTTCGGTTGTGACGGGACTTGTTACAGATATTGTAACATCCTCGCCCATAGGTGCCCATGCCTTGATTTTTCTTGCAGCATCGGTTTTATGCGGAATTACATACGAAACCATTTTTGAACGCAATCTGTGGACAGCGCTTGTTACTGTTTTTGTAATGAGTCTGGGGTATAATGTCATAACCTTCATATTCCAGGTGTTTATGGCAGGAGAACACAGCTTTTTCTATGCTTTGTGGCGTTATATACTGCCTGTATGTCTGTTTAATACAATTATCACACCGTTGCTTTACACGGCGGTAGGAAAGGTATATTACCGAAATGAAAGAGTTTTTTAAAAACAGGTACAACCTGCTGATGGTTTTTGCAGGTCTGCTTGCAGCGGTGCTTACTTTTCAGGTGGTTAATCTGCAGATGATTCAGGGAGATTATTACACGGCGGTTGCCAACAGCCGGGGCTATTCCACACAGAAAATTGAAGCTCCGCGCGGAGAAATTGTGGACAAGTTCGGCAGAGTAATTGCCGGCAACACCACCATTCAGGTGGTTTTTATTGAGGATAAGGGGCTGGAAGAAGATGAAATGAATAAGGCACTTCTGAACCTTCTGAAGCTTTCCGAAAGAATAGAAAGAACTTATTCCGATTCGCTTCCCCTTACTATGGAGGAACCGGTATCCTTTACCTTTTCATCAAAGGAAAATGAACTGAAATGGAAGGAAACCTGGAAATTCGATAAAGGAGAAACCGCAGCCGAGGTTTTTGCTTTTCTTAAAGAAAAGTACGGAATATCCGGCTACAGCACTGCGGATACCCGGGCGATTATGGGTCTCCGGTTCGACTTGCGTAAAAACGGCTTCAGCGCAACTACTCCCTTTGAATTTTTGAGAGATGTGGATTTTGCGGTGCTGTCCGAAATAAAAGAAAATAAAACAAAATATCCCTGTGCCCGTGTGGATGTTGTTCCTGCAAGGGATTATCCGCTGGGAACAACAGCGGCACACATTCTGGGATATATTGGTGTAATAAACGAAACAGAATATGCGGAACTCAAAAAAAGCGGTTACGGAATGCAGGATTACCTTGGAAAAACGGGTCTTGAAAAATATCTTGAGCCACAGCTCCGGGGTACAGACGGAAAAACCGGAATTACCGTTGATGTAAACGGCAAAAGTACCGTAATTAACGATGACATCCCGGCGGTTCCGGGGAACCGTGTTATGCTTACTGTGGATATAGATATGCAGGTGGCAGCGGAGCAGGCACTTGAAACCGCAATAAATGAAATAAGAGCAAGCCAGGAAGGGAATTTCATTGGTGGCGGAGCAGCGGTTGCCATAGATGTAAACACCGGTGAGGTACTTACCATTGCCAGCTACCCCAGTTATAATCCGGCAAGATTCAATAAAGATTACAACACGCTTATAAGTGATAAAAATAATCCTATATACAACCGTGCAATGGGCGGAACCTATTCTCCCGGTTCAACCTTTAAGCCGCTTGTTGCTCTTGCAGGTCTGCAGGAAGGAGTAATAACGGCAGGGGAGCTTATTGACTGTACAGGTAAATATCAGTATTATGCGCCCTCCTATACGCCTTCGTGCTGGATTCACGGTTATTATGGCGGAAACCACGGGTTGCTCAGCGTTGTAGGGGCAATTGAAAACTCCTGTAATGTTTATTTCTTTGAGGCAGGCAGAAGGCTTAAAATTGACAAAATAAACTCCTATGCCCGAATGTTTGGCTTCGGTGAGCCTACCGGCATAGAGGTTGAAGGTGAAAAGGCAGGCTTTGTTGCAGGACCTGAGGAACGAAAAGAGGCAAACGGCGGTGACTGGTACCCGGCAGATACAATTCAGGCAGCAATAGGACAGTCGGATAACAAGTTTACAATTTTACAGCTTGCGAATTATTGCAGCGCAATTGCAAACAAGGGGACCCTTTATAAGCCGCATATTATAAGAAGAAGCTATTCCGGTGAAACCGGAGAAATATTAAACGAAACCCAGCCGGAGGTAATACGGCAAATTGATATAGAACAAAAGCATTGGGAGGTTGTTCATAAGGGTATGCGTGCTGTTACAACAACCGGCAGTACAGCACCGGTGTTTGAGGATGCACCCTATACCGTGGCAGGCAAAACCGGTACGGCACAGACAAGCAGCAGTAAAAACGACAGCCTGTTTATTGCTTATGCACCCTGCGACGAGCCAAAAATTGCTGTTGCGTGCATAATAGAAAACGGCGGTATTTTAGGCGAGGGAAATCAGGTTGTAACTGTTGCAAGGAAAATTCTTGATTCTTATTTTGCTGAGGGTAGTGCTAACGGAAATATGCTTGAATATAACACCCTGTTGGGATGATATGGAGGAAATAAAAATGGAGCATACAAAAATTAAAGGAATTAAAAACGGGTTTAAAATTGTGCTTTCCGAAGCACCTTTTGATGAGGTTTACAATGAAATTATGGAAAAAGTAAACAACACAATGGAGCTTTTCAGACTCAAAAAAGAGCTTGTTGTTGAAATTGAAGGTGGAAAGCTCACCCACGAAAATAAATGCGACCTTACAAAAAGTCTTCTGGTAAAACTTGATTTCAAGGCTGAAATCAAGTATATTGGTGCGAAGGAGCTTAAAGAACGCGAGGAAGAGGTAAAGGAAACAATTTACCACGAGGGCACACTCCGTTCGGGGCAGAACATTGCCTCGGAGGGTCACCTTATTGTTCTTGGCGATGTTAACCCCGGTGCGGAAATTTCTGCGGTGGGTAACATTGTTGTTCTCGGAAGTCTTAAGGGTGTTGCTCATGCGGGAGTTGAGGGCGATGAATCCGCAACGGTTGCGGCTCTTGATTTTCAGCCGACACAGCTTCGTATTGCCGAAATAATCACCCGTGCTCCGGAAAATGTGAAAAATTCGACAAAATTCCCTGAAATAGCAAGAATTAAAGACGGAAGCATATATACATACCCCCTTAATAAAACGGGAAAAAACTAAAAAAATTTTAAAAAACTATAGACTATTTACTAAAAATATGTTAGAATATATGATGTAATATAATTTGTGGAGGTTAGTCACATGAGTGAAGTAATAGTTATAACATCCGGTAAGGGCGGCGTAGGTAAAACCACTACAACTGCAAATATCGGTACTGCCCTTGCAATGGCAGGTAAAAAAGTTGTTCTTGTAGATGCGGATATCGGTCTGAGAAACCTTGACCTTATTATGGGGCTTGAAAACAGGGTTGTTTATGATATTGTAAATGTTATAGAAGGTACCTGTCGTATAAAACAGGCTCTTATAAAGGACAAGCGTCATGATAGTCTTTATATGCTTCCTGCTGCACAGACAAGAGATAAAGATGCAGTTACAGCAGAGCAGATGAAGGACCTTTGCGAAAAGCTTAAAGAAGAATTTGACTATGTTCTTCTTGATTGTCCTGCAGGTATTGAACAGGGCTTTAAAAATGCTGTTGCAGGTGCAGATAAAGCTATTGTTGTTACAACACCCGAAGTTTCTGCTGTGCGTGATGCGGACAGAATTATCGGTCTTCTGGAAGCAAACGAAATTAAAGACCCCAAGCTTCTTGTAAACCGCGTAAGAATGAACATGGTAAAATCCGGCGATATGATGTCGGTTGAAGATATTGTTGAACTGCTTGCAATCAGCCTTATAGGTGTTGTTCCGGATGATACAAGCATTATTACAACAAGTAACCGCGGTGAGCCCGCAGCAATGAGTGAAAAATCTCTTCCCGGTAAGGCTTACAGAAACATTGCCCAGAGAATTCTCGGTGAGGATGTTCCTCTTCTTGACCTTTCCAAAAAAGGCTTTTTTGAAAAGCTTTTCGGCAAACATAAGAAGAACGACTAAGGAGGATGTACAGAAATGTTTGAAAAACTTTTAAACCTTTTTTCATCAAATAAATCCTCCGGCAATGTGGCAAAGGACAGGCTTCAGGTTCTTCTTAAAATGGACCGTGAAAGCACCTCTGCAATACCTGAGGATATAATGGAAAAGCTCAGGGAAGAGCTTATGCAGGTTATTAACAAATATCTTGACATTGAGCAGGATTCTCTTGATGTTAAGTTTGAACGGAATACTGACAGCGAAGGCAGAGTAAGTACAGCCCTTGTTGCCAACATCCCGATTAACAAGGCTAAGGTTAAAGATGTAAAAAAAGAAGAAGAGAAAAAACCTGAAAAAACCGAAAAAGAGACTGAGGCTAAGGCTGAGGAAAAAACCGGAAAGGCAGAAGAGCCTGCTGAAGAAAAAAAGAACGAAGAATAATTCAAAGCATAAAAATTAGTGAAAGGATGCGGTAAAAATGAATATTGCCTTAATTGCTCATGACAAGAAAAAAGAACTTATGGTGCAGTTTTGCACAGCATATAAGTTTATTTTGGATAAGCACAATCTGTGTGCTACCGGAACAACCGGCAGGCTGGTTTCCGAAGCAACCGGACTTAAGGTGCATAAGTTTTTGACCGGTCCTCAGGGCGGCGATCAGCAGATTGGTGCCCGCATTGCATACAATGAAATAGATATGGTACTGTTTTTCCGCGACCCGCTTACACCACAGATACAGGAGCCTGACATATCAGCCCTGTTGAAGCTTTGTGATATACATAACATTCCCATGGCAACCAATGTTGCTACAGGTGAAGTGCTCATTATGGGTCTTGACCGCGGTGACCTTGCATGGCGTGAAATTGTTAATCCTAAATCCGGTAGCGGTGTATCCTGATTTTGTACCTTGAAAGCTTTGATAAGCCGGTATACCGTCTTTTCAAAGCTTTTAATTTTACCTGAAACACAAAAACCACAGCCCCAGGGCAATGAACCCTGTGAGGGCAGCAATGCTGATAAGAATGCCGATGTGTGAAAACAGAAACGAAAAAATTATGCACAGGGTAATAAGGCATAGCAGAATAATAAAAAGCTGCACGAAGAAACGGAAAAGACTTATACCGCAGAATCGACGGAAACAACGCATAAAAATCCCCCTTTTTCATCATTATATCGCACAAGGGGGCAAAATATGAAGGTAAGTGATAAATTTTGATAAAACTGCTGGATATAGCAAAATATTTTCTTGAAAAGGGTGAAATTCCCACAGACGGCGTTCTGGCGGATTTTACAATGGGCAACGGCAACGACACGCTGTTTTTGTGTTCCCTTGTTCCAAAAGGAATGGTTTATGCTTTTGATATTCAGCCGGAAGCGGTTGAAAACACAAAAATAAGGCTTTCGGAAAATGGCGTTAAAAATGCGGAGCTTATTTTAGACAGCCACGCCAATGCCGGAGACTACATAAAAACCCCAATTCACGGAGGAATGTTTAACCTGGGCTACCGCCCCGGAGGGGATAAAAATGTACACACAATGCACGAAAGCACCATGAAGGCGGTGGAAACTGCAATGGAGCTTCTTGCCCCGGGAGCTGTACTTGTTGTTTCGGTTTATCCCGGACACAGCGAAGGGAAAACCGAAGGGGAACTGCTTACCGAAAGGCTGGCGGGATGCGATAAAAAAGAATACAATGTGGCGATTTACCGGCTTATAAATGCCGAGGATTCACCATTCATCATAGCAATTCAGAAAAACAGGAGGAAAACTAAATGACAAAAGAAACCCTTGATATTATTTTGAGCCTGCTTACACTTGTGGGAGGGCTTGCTTTGTTCCTTTACGGTATGGAGGTTATGGGAGACGGTCTTAAAAAGCTTGCCGGCGGTAAGCTCGAATCCATTCTTGCAAAGCTTACGGCAAACCGTTTTCTGGGACTTCTTCTGGGTTTTGTAGTAACAGCTGTTATTCAGTCATCCTCGGCAACCACTGTTATGCTTGTTGGTTTTGTAAACTCAGGCATTATGAAGCTGGGACAGACAATAGGAGTTATAATGGGTGCCAATATCGGCACAACCGTTACAGCCTGGCTTCTTAGTACCTCTGCTATTGGTGAGGATGCGGCAGCTTTGCTTCAGCTTTTTAAGCCTGCGGCATTTACTCCTGTTCTTGCGGTTGCAGGTGTTATTATGCTCATGATGGGCAAAACCAATAAAACAAAAAATATTGCATCAATTCTTCTTGGCTTTGCTGTGCTTATGTTCGGTATGGAAGCAATGAGCGGTGCAATGAAAGAAAACGAAGCAATTCAGAGCGCAATCAGGGGCGCAATGGTTATGTTTGAAAACCCCATTATGGGTATTGTTATGGGTACCCTTCTTACAGCAATAATCCAGTCCTCCTCAGCATCGGTGGGTATTTTGCAGGCACTTGCTCTTTCTGTTGGAATTCGGTTCAATGTTGCAATTCCGATTATTTTGGGTCAGAACATAGGTACAACCATCACACCCGTGCTTTCTGCATTTTCGGGCAATACCGCAGCAAAGCGTGTTGCTGCCTCCTGCGTCTATATTAAGATGATAGGCGTTATAGTGGTTTGTGCTGTTTTCTATGCACTCAATGAACTGATGGGTTTTGCCTTTATGGAAATGGAAATAACACCCTTTACCATTGCGGTGGTACACACATTATTCAATATAATTTCAACGGTTATTCTTCTGCCCTTTGGCTCTTTAATTGAAAAGCTGGCAGAAAAAACCATCAGAGAAAAGAAGGAGGCAAAAAAGGACGATGCCTTTGCTGTGCTGGATGAACGCTTCCTTGATATTCCTTCTTTCGCAGTTGAAATGTGCCGTGAACTTGTAAATCAGATGGCAGTTATTTCAAAAGGTGCCCTTGTTGAAGCTACCTATCTTATAGGTAATTACAATGAGGAAAAATATCAGCATATTTTAGATATTGAAAAAGAAGTGGATAAGTACGAGGACAAAACAAGTACCTATCTCGTAAAACTTTCCGGACGGGAGCTTTCCATCAAGGACAGCCACATGGTGACCGAGCTTCTTCATTGCATAGGTGACCTTGAACGAATTGCCGACCATGCGGTAAACATTGCTAAGGTTGCTCAGGAGCTTCACGAAAAAGGCTCATGCTTCTCTCAGGATGCAACCCGTGAGGTTGGTATCATTTCCGAGGCGGTTCGTGAGGTTATAGGTCTTGCTACAGAAGCACTTAAAACCGATGACCTTGAGCTTGCAAAAAGGGTTGAACCCCTTGAACAGGTTATTGATAAAATTAAGGCACAAATCAAGAAAGGTCACATTGAACGCCTTCGTCAGGGTAACTGTACCATTGAGGTTGGATTTGCTCTTTCAGATTTGCTTATTAACTACGAAAGGGTTTCTGACCATTGTTCCAACATTGCGGTTTGCATCCTTGAGATTGCAAACGATTCCTTTGAAACTCACGAATACCTTACCAATGTTAAAACAAAGGGTGAAAACCACTTCTTTGAAATTTATGATGAGTTTAAAAATAAATACGCACTTTAATGAAAAAACAGCAAAACTGACAAGGTCAGTTTTGCTGTTTTTTAACATATCCTTTTTTATTTTCCCTGTAATCTTGTAACAACATCCGAAAGTGCGTTCTGATACTGTGCAGGGTTTTCGCTTCGTTTCTGATAATCGAACTGGTCAATAAAGCCCAGGAGCATTTCCTTATCCTTCTTTGCCTGCTCATCCTGAAGCTTTAAAACCGAGGAAACAAACAGCTTGCAGGATTCCTCCTTAAGCTTGTGCGGAGCAAGGTCAATGAGCGTGGAAAGATGCTTCTGACAAAATCCCCGTGAAGAAGCAACCTTGTCGCGAAAGTCTTTCTCGGTATCCCATAGATACAAAAACACTTCTGTATACCGCTGCATTGTACGGTTTATTTTGCGGCACATAACACAGGAGTTTAAATGGCGGTTTACCGGCTCCATGTTAACTCCGGGGTCCTTTTTCTTTAACATACCGGTTACCGGGTGAGGTGTCTTTTTTGCAAGAATGTCCAGGTCCTTTAAAATGCCGTCAAAATGGGTTGAAAGCATAAGTGCCATGCTGAGCTTGTTTCCGCCCGAGGAGAGCATTTTGTTCAGATGATAGGAGCAGAAGCCCTCCTTGTTGCTTTCCTCACGGCTGTCCGGCTCCATCATGGAGGGACCCAGGGTATATTCGGTTAAATCCTTTTCTTCTTTTTCAAAAATGGCACAAAGAGGACAAAGAGGGTGAGAATCCAAGGCATCATTGAGTGGTATGGTGTAAATTTGTTCTTTCATGGAAAAATCCTTTCTTTTTGGGGTTTTTGGTTGTTTTTCGACTTGCAAAAAACTGAAATATCTGTTATAATTAATAGGTAAAATAATTTATTTGCGGTGAAGCTATGAATTTAAAAGAAATAGAAGGGGGAATTGTTCTGGAAAACCCCGGCTGCTTCAACCTGAACCATATTTTTGACTGTGGTCAGTGCTTCAGGTGGATTCGGCAGCCAGACGGTGCATACATCGGTGTTGCAAAAAACAAGGTTATCCGTGTAACATCCTCTGATAATAATATTACTATATTTAACACAAATTTGCAAGAGTTTTTTGAAATATGGGAAGATTATTTTGATTTAAAGGCTGATTATTCTGCATATCAGCGTCGGCTTTCCTTTGACGAAACCATGCAAAAGGCAATATCCGGCGGAAACGGAATACGGATTCTCCGTCAGGATACCTTTGAGGCGCTTATATCTTTTATTATTTCCGCCAGCAACAATATTCCCCGTATTATGAAAATTGTAGAAAGCCTTTGTGCTCTTTACGGTGATAAAATTGAACTTGAAGGAAAGGTTTACCACTCTTTTCCTACCGCGGAAAGAATGCGTGGAGTAACGGCTGAGGACCTTGCGCCTATCCGTTCGGGCTTCAGGGCAAAGTACATTGCCGATGCGGTTGAAAAGGTTTTAAACGGTACGGTGAATCTGCAAAGTCTTGGCTCTTTACCGGTAAAAGAAGCAAGAGCCCACCTTATGCAGATAAACGGAGTGGGTCCTAAGGTTGCGGATTGCGTGCTTATTTTCGGTGCAGGCAGGCTTGATGTTTTTCCGGTGGATACCTGGATTGACAAAGCAATGAAAACCCTGTATCCGGATGCCTGCAAGGGCGTGAATGTCCGTCAGGCAGGAGAAAACCTTTTCGGTGATATCTGCGGACTTGCCCAGCAATACATTTTTTATTATGCAAGAGAAAACAAATTGGAAAAAAGGAGTGATTCATTATTTTAGAAGAAGCATTCAGTACACAAAGTATTTATTATTATGTGATTATAGCATTGCTCGTTATGATGTCGGCTTTTTTTTCGTCCTGTGAAACAGCACTTACATCGGTTAGCAGAATCCGTCTTGAAACAAAAGCAGAAAAGGGCAGCAGAGCCGCAAAACGGTCTCTGAAGCTCCTTACAAATTACGATAACACCATTGCGGCAATACTTATTGGAAACAATATTGTAAACATTTCCGCCTCCTCCCTTGCTACCATTGCGGCAATGAACATTGCAGAAGCAGGTGACGGCTCGGCTGAAGGAATTGCTGCAACTGTTTCAACAATTCTTCTGACTGTTCTCGTTCTTTTGTTTGGTGAAATAACGCCTAAAAGCTATGCAAAAAGAAACGCAGACAAGCTGATTCATACTTTTTCCGCACCTCTTTCTCTGGTGGTCATTATTTTAGCTCCTGTTTCGAAATTATGTACTCTGCTTCAACGGGGTAATAACGAGGAGCAGGCCGTAACCGAGCAGGAAATGGAAAAAATGCTTGAGGAAAGTATGGACCAGGGTCAGCTTGACGAGGATGAAACCGAAATGGCAATGAATGCTCTTCGTCTTGATGAAATTTCCGTTGAGGAAATTCTTATTCCCCGTGTTGATGTTATTGCGGTGGAAAAAGAAATTCCAACCCGTGAACTTGTGGATTTACTTGTTGAACAACAGTTTTCACGAGTGCCTGTGTTTGAGGGGACAATTGATAAAATTGTGGGTATTGTTTACGAACGAGAGGTTCTTGAAAGCATTGCAAAGGGCAAGGAAATAAATCTTGAAAGCCTTATAAAGCCCGTGCTTTATGTCCCCCGGACAATGAAGCTTTCCAAGGTGCTTACCCAGTTTCAGTCAGCGGGAATTCATATGGCAGTTGTAAACGATGCATATGGCGGAACGGTTGGTATTGTAACCATGGAGGATGTTCTTGAAGAACTTGTTGGTGAAATTCACGACGAAAACGACTTTGCTCAGCATATGATACATTCAAGAGGAAACCGTTTTGAGGTCAACTCCAAAATGTCTCTTAACGACCTGTTCAAGGAAACTGAATGGCCTAAGAAGTGGCGTGAGAATACCGAAGCTACAACAGTTGGCGGTTGGGTTATGGAGCTTGCACAGAAAATACCTCAGAAAAATGAGGTTTTTGAGTTTGAAGAGTTCATTGTGAAAATTAAGAGTATGAGGGGCAGAAGAATTACTGCTGTTGAATTTGTAGTTAAACAAAAGGACAATGAAGATGAATAAAAAGAACAGCCTGCGGGCTGTTTTTTTGTTATATCCACGAGCTTTTTTTCATAATATTAACTGCATAAATTTTATTAAAGGAAGGTGCTTTATGCGGAAATATTTTCTTGGTGGCAACACACCAAAGGGGTTTTTTTCCTATTATGATTACCTGATATCCCAGAAAGAGGCACGGAAAATATATGTGCTTAAAGGTGGGCCAGGTACGGGAAAATCCACCCTTATGAAAAAGGTGGGAGAATGGGCAGAGGAAAACGGCTGCGATGCCGATTACATCCACTGCTCCTCCGACCCGGATTCCCTGGACGGAATTGTAATCCGCGATATGAAAATTGCTATGGTGGATGGCACTTCACCTCATATTGTAGACCCTAAAACGCCCGGTGCGGTCGACACAATTGTGCATCTGGGAAATTTGTGGAACGAGAAAAATATGCGAAAAAATAAAGAAGAAATTCTTTATATAAACAGTATGATTTCGGAAAAATTCAGCCTTGCCTATGAGCACCTGAAAGCGGCAGGAGTGCTTCACGGTACAATGAGAAAAATTTACGGCAGAATTATGAAAGAGGAGGAGGTAACCGCTGCTGCCGAGGAAATAATATACACCGAAATAAAAACCCTGTCCGAAGGTGGCTCGGGAACACCCCGGAAGCTTTTTGCCTCGGCATTTTGCCCCGTCGGCTATGTTTCCCACGCCCGTACACTTTCAGCCGGTAAAAAATATATTATCCGGGGAAATTTTGCTCCTGCTGTAACTGCAAGAGTGGCGGAAGCGCTTTGTCGTTACGGCTACGATGCCGAGCTGTTTTTTAGCCCCCTTGCACCCGACAGCGAAATATTGCACATTTATGTGCCGGAGCTTGATGTGGGCTTTTTCACTCAGGAAACGGTGGACGGAGTTTCCTCGGAAGGGGCAGAAACGGTGGATTTGACTCATATGCTTGATAAATATCTTCTTGATGAATATGCAGAAGAGCTTGAAAACTGCCGTCAGGCGCTGAACATACAAACAGAGCAGGCATGCGGAGTTATAAAACAGGCAAAGGCGCTTCACGATAAGCTTGAATGCTGTTACATTCCCAATATGGATTTTGCCGGAATGAACAAAATTCAGCAATCAATTATTGCTGAGCTTGAAGAAATGAAATAGCCGGGCGGTTCACGAACAGCCTCTGCTATCTTGTAACATCCTGAACTTTACTTTTGGGACATTATCTCTCCCTCAGTCGGCAAAGCCGCCGGCTCCCTCTGATGACGGAGGGAGAGAATATAAAGTTTCAGGTGTTGCAACGCACTACATTGTCCTTGACTTTTGTTTTTTGTTATGGTATAATAATGTTGCGAAACAAACCTTATAGTGCAAGTCACAACCCCCTTTTTTAAGGGGGGAGTTCTGCTATGCGGTTTTTGTTTTTTCAAATGTATGGCTTTGAATATGGTAAAAAGTACCTGTTCCTGCCATATGTTTGAAGGGTTTCCTGATTTGCATAGGTTTGTTTCGCAGCAAATGGAGCTGTGTACTTTTTCGGTGCGTAGCTTCAGCTGCGCACTTTTTTATTTGAAGGAGAAAATGCTATGCCAGATTACGAAACCATGTACAAAAAATTATTCAATTCGGTTACAGACGCCATTGAAATGCTCCAGGAGGCTCAGAAAAAAGCAGAAGAAAAATATATTGAATCCTCTGAGCCTGAAGAAAGTAAAATAAAAATTTTCAAAAAAGACAAGTGAAGAAAAATCCCCTGAAAACCGTGGTTTTCAGGGGATAGCTTTTTATTCGTGACCGTGGGCGTGGCAGGCTTCGCAGTTGCCGTCGCACTTCATCATAATTTTTTCGGGAACCTCTTTGCCCTGACCCTCGAAGTAGTTACGAAGAGCAGCCGCAATAGCTTCTTCTGCAAGCACGGAACAATGAATTTTCTGAGGAGGCAGACCGCCAAGCTCATCCATAACCTGCTTGTTTGTAAGGTTCATAGCCTCTTCTACTGTTTTGCCAAGCACCATCTGTGTTGCCATGGAGCTTGTTGCAATTGCAGCACCGCAACCAAATGTGCGGAACTTAATATCCACAATAACATCGTTTTCAATTTTCATATAAATTTTCATAATGTCACCGCAGACGGCGTTACCAACTTCACCGATGGCGTTTGCATCAGGGATTTCGCCCACATTTTTGGGGTTACTGAATTCTTCCATTACTTTTTGTGTATACATATTTCAAAACTCCTTTTTTACTTATTTTCGCTATGCAGAATTTCCTCATAAAGAGGGGACATTTTACGGAGACGGTCAACAATTTCCACAAGGCTTTCAACTACATAGTCAATATCCTCCATAGTAGTTTCCTCACCAAGAGTAAGTCTCAGAGAGCCGTGCGCAATTTCATGGGGAAGACCAATTGCAAGCAATACATGGGAGGGGTCAAGTGAACCTGAGGTACAGGCTGAACCGCTGGAAGCTGCAATTCCCTTGAAATCAAGACTCAGCAGAAGTGCTTCACCTTCAATGTAGCGGAAAGAAAAGTTTACATTGTTGGGCAGACGCTGTGTTCTGTGACCGTTCAGGCGGATATAAGGGATTTTTTCCTCAATCTGCTGAATTAAATAATCTCTCATGCTTGAAACAAAAGCGGCAGTTTCCTCAATATCGCTGTATGCAATTTCAACAGCCTTGCCAAAGCCTACAATACCGGGAACATTTTCTGTACCGCCTCTGCGGTGGCGTTCCTGAGCACCGCCTTCAAGAAGAATTTCGGGACGGATGCCGTTGCGTACATAAAGTGCACCTACGCCTTTGGGACCGTAAAGCTTGTGTGCAGACATTGAAAGCATATCAATGTTCATTTCCTTAACATCAATTTTAAGTGCACCAAAAGCCTGAACCGCATCGGTATGGAACAGAATGCCGTGTTCGTGTGCAAGGGCACCTATTTCGGGGATGTTCTGAACAGTACCGATTTCGTTGTTGGCAAACATAATTGTAATGAGGATGGTGTCGGGACGGATAGCCTTTTCAATATCCGCTACCTGTACTATACCGTATTCATCAGGCTTCACATATGTTACCTCAAAGCCTTCTTTTTCAAGAGCGGCACAGGTATGAAGCACCGCGTGATGCTCAATGGCAGAGGTTATAATGTGCTTGCCCTTGTGAGAATATGCATGGGCGGTACCTTTGATTGCCCAGTTGTCGGCTTCTGTTCCGCAGCCTGTGAAATAAATTTCGTTGGCCTTGGCGTTAAGTGCCTTTGCCACTCGTGCACGGGCGGTATCAACCGCCTCACGGTTTTCCCTGCCTAAACCGTAAATGGAGGAAGGGTTACCGTAATGCTCGACAAAATATGGAATCATTGAGGCAAAAACATCGGGTTTTACCGGAGTTGTTGCCGCATGGTCAAAATAATAAGTTTTACTCATTCATATCACACCTTTTCGAGGATTGTTTTCACAATTTAATTATACACTATTTTGGTATGAATTACAATAGTAATTATGCCGAAAATAATAATTGTCATATGTATTATTCGCATATTCTTTTGTTTATTTTGAATAATAACCGGGAAAAATATTCTAATTCACAACAAAAAAATATTGACATAGTAAAAAGAATGTGTTAATATAGTATTGATAACTAAATGTATCGGTTTATAAAATAAGGAGGTTTGGTGATGTATAAAAATTTTGGGGAAATGTTTAACGCTCTTGCGAAAAAACACGGTGAAAAAACCGCATTCATCATAAAGACAAAAGAAAAGGGAAAAACAGTTTACACAAACATAAGCTACACAAAGCTCGAACAGGACATAAAAGCCTTTGCAAAGGCTCTTGACCTTAAAGGGCTCAGAGGAAAACGCATAGCGCTCATAGGTAAAAACTGCTACTGGTGGATGGTGGCAATGCTTGGCACAATTTACACCGGCTCAACATCGGTGCCCCTGGACCGTGCCCTTACGGAACCGGAAATTCTTGAACAAACAGGCAGAATTGAAGCGGATGCTTTTGTTTTCGGACCGGAATATGCCGAAACAGCCGCAAAAATGAACACACTTAACATTTGCTTTGAACCAATGGCGGGTGCAGAGAATGTAATTGATATGCTGAAAGCAGGTTATGAAGCAGGTTTATGTGAAAACAACTGTGTCAATGCGGAAGAACCTTCCTTTTACCTGTTTACATCAGGAACAACTGCAAAATCAAAAATTGTTATGCTGTGCCAGAAAAATATTCTCAGCAACATTGATGATATGGGCAAGGTTGAGGATTTGCGCGAAACCGATGTTAACCTTGCTCTTTTACCTTTTCATCATACCTTTGGCATGGTGGGCTGCCTTATGCTTCTCAGCGTAGGCGCAACAAATGTTTTCTGCGAGGGTCTCAGGGTACAGAAGGCTCTTTGCGAATACAAGGTTTCCGTTCTTGTTGGTGTACCTCTTATTCTGGATAGTATGAAAAAGCTTACACAAAAAACAATTAAAAAGGAAAAGCTTACCTTTGCCTTTACGCTTCTTGGTTTGGTAAATTCCGTAACGAGGGCTGTTGGTCTTGATTTGCGCAGAAAAATTTATAAACCTCTTCTTGAAAAATTCGGAGGAGAACTCAGGCTTATAATAAGCGGAGCGGCACCTCTTTCGCCTGAAACCGCAAAGTTTTTTTCGGATAAAGGAATTGAGGTAATTCAGGGCTACGGGCTCACAGAAACCGCACCGGTTGTAGCAGCGGAAAACTGGCAGTTTAAACGCGCCGGCTCGGTGGGTAAGGCAATGCCTTCGGACGATATAAAAATTGTTAATAAAAATGATGACGGAACAGGCGAAATTGCCGTTAAAGGGCCTAATGTAATGCTTGGCTATTATCAGAGTGAAGAAATGACCCGTGAGGTTTTAAAGGATGGATATTTCCACACAGGTGATGTGGGTTATATTGATAAGGACGGTTTTTTGTTCATTACCGGCAGAATTAAAAATGTTATTGTGCTTGAAAACGGTAAAAAGGTTTACCCCGAAGAGGTAGAATTCCATATAGGTAAACTGGATTATGTTAAAGAGGTTGTTGTGCTTAACGAAAAGCAGGGTAAAAAAGATAAGGTAACTGCCGTTGTTGTGGCGGATGTGGAAAACTATACCCTTGAAGCTGCAACGGAAGCCTTTGAAAAGGATATTAAAAAAATAAATAAACGGCTTGCAAAATATAAACAGATTCAGGACTATAGAGTTACCGATGTTGAGTTTGATAAAACCTCAACGGGAAAAGTTAAGAGATATTAAAAACCGAGCTTCTCCGGCTATGTCACCGGGGAAGCTTGTTTTTTGCTTCTTCGGTCGCTGTGCTCCCGCAGAATGACCGGGGAGAGGAATATGTCATCCTGAACGAAGTGAAGGATCTCAACCCGGGAGGCGTAACATCCTTTTTATTTCAACCGGAATTCTATGTAAAATGTGCTGAAAAATACTGAAAAATACAGCACATTTTACATACTAAAATGAAGCAAAAAGCAAGGAAAAAACTGCAAAAACAGAATTTGTTAAATAAATAACAAGAAAAAATTTAAAAAATTTTTAAAAAGCGTATATTTTTCGGAGGGTTTTGAAAAAACTTTTTTAAAAGCGTATACAAAAATCGGAAATTTTGTGTTATAATATAAGTGTAACAATATTTCTGTAATGTTACGAATGCAGAAAATAAAAAAAGGAGAGGTATTTTATGAAAACAAAAAAACTTTTGTCCATGCTGACACTTGTTTGTTTGCTTGTAGGAATGTTAATGGTTCCTGCAGTAACAGTGTCGGCGGCAGGAATCGAAATTCCTGCAAATGCAACTCTCGTACACCATGAGGATTGCGCAGACAGCACAGGCTGGGCTTTTTCCGGCAGTGCAAAAATCGTAAACGGTGTGTATGGTATAAGCGGCAACGGTGTTCAGCTTTATGCAAAGAACGCAACAGCAACTTACACCTTACCCACAGAAGCACAGTTTGGGAAAAATGCTATTATTACCCTTCAGTTTTATTCCCAGGCGGTTGACCACAACTTCCGCGTAGGTTTTGGTGGCCTTTTAGTCGGCGGTAACTACAGAGCTGTTCGTAATGGTAAGAACTATATGACAATGATAACCAGTGATTCCGGTTACGCCTATAATGCGGCTATACAGAGCGTTGGCTGGCACGAGCTTGCCGGTGTAATTGACGAAACCGGTAAAATTACATACTATATTGACGGCACAAAGCTTACCGATGCACAGTCAACAAGAATCAACCTTGCAGAAGGCAGTGTTGTATCCAAAATAGAAGCAGGTATTCCCGGCTGGAATTCCACAACCCAGGGTGCTCTTGCAGACATCAAGGTTTATTCCGTTCCCGAGCCTCAGGGTATTGAAAGCTTTTCTGTTGGCGAAGTAAATGCAACAGTTAACGAGGAAGAGGGCACAATTGATGTTGCTGTTTCTGAAATTCTTAACAAAAAAGCAAGCTTCACCCTTGCAAATAAAAATGCAACTGTTGACATTGAAAACGGTTCTGTTGTTTCCGACGGTCAGGTAATTACATATACAAATGGTGATTTCACAAAGGAATACACAGTAAACCTTACAGTTGTTCCTTTTGCAAAATTAGCAATTCCCGAAAACGCAACACTTTTACACCACGAGGATTGTGCAGACAATACAGGCTGGACATTCACCGGCAGCGCATCAATTGTAAACGATGCTTACGGAATTGACGGCAATGGCGTTAAGACCACAGCACTTGCCGCAGCATCAACCTACACATTCCCTGAAGAGGCACATGTTGGCAAAAATGCCATTATTACCCTTAAGTTCTATTCTCAGGCAATAGACCACAACTTCCTTATAAACCTTTGCGGTATGAGATTTGGTGGTAACTGGAAAAATTTAGCAAACGGAAACCATGTGTATATGATTATGCCCATAAGTAATACTACCTGTGGCTTCAGTAATGTCAAGCAGAGCATAGGCTGGCACGAGCTTGCCGCTGTAATTGATGAGGTAGGTCAGGTTACTTACTACATTGACGGCACTCTTGTTAAAGGTGACTATGCAAACAGCGTTACCATTGCAGAGGGAAATGTTATTTCTAATGTTTCTACCAGCATACCCGGTTGGAACTCAACCACACAGGGTGGTATTGCAGACATCAGGGTTTATTCCGTTCCCGAACCTCAGGGCTTTGAAAGCTTTAAGGTTGGCGGTGTAGAAGCAACAGTTAATGAAGAAACAGGTACAATTGATGTTGCTGTTTCTGAAGTTCTTAACAACAAGGTAAGCTTCGTTCTTGCAAATGCAAACGCAATTGTTGATATTGAAAACGGTGCTGTAGTTTCCGACGGCCAGGTAATTACATATACCAATGGTGACCTTACAAAGGAATTCACATTAAATATCACAACAGTTCCCTTCGTGGGCGTTGAAATTCCTGAAGGCTCCACTCTTGTTTACAGCAGTGCGGAAAATGAAGAGGCTGACTGGGAAATTATAGGAGGTTCTCCTGCACTTACCGATGGTGCATACTACTATGACGGTATGGCTATGGTACACAGCACACACAGCCAGAACACAAGAATTACATTGCCTGAAGAGGCACAGTTTGACAGAAACTTTATTGCAACCGTAAAGTTTTACTCTCAGCAGAGTAACCACGCATTTAGTACAGGTTTTACAATTGGCGGTTCACAGGTATTTGTAGGCGGAAGATATCAGAGCATTACATATGACGGAAATTATGCAGTATACACCATCGAGCAAAATCAGGCAGATAGAACATATAAAGATTCCGGCGTTGCAGAGAGCATTGGCTGGCATGAATTTGCCGTTAGTGTTGATATGGACGGAAAAGCAACCTTCTACATTGATGGTGTAGAAACACCCCTTACAAAGACTATTGCCGAAGGTCAGGTTTTAAGTAATATCCGCACATATGGCCCTAACTGGATTGAAGGCTTTAAAGGTGCAGTTGCAGATGCTAAGGTTTACAAGCTTCCTGCACCTGAATACACCATTACCTTTGACCTTGGAGAAAACGGAACAACAGCTGACGAAACAGTTCTTACAGTTGAAGAAGGTACCGTTCCCACAGCTCCCGTTGTAACAGCAAACGAAGGCTATATCTTCAAGGGCTGGGATAAGGAAATTGTTGCGGCAACAGAAAATACAACATATACAGCTCAGTACGAAGCAATTGACTATGTTGCACAGGTTGGCGCAGAAAAGTTCGAAACCCTTGCAGAAGCAGTTGAAGCTGCTCAGGAGGGCGACACAGTTGTTCTTCTTGGGGATAGCACAGGTGCAGGTGTTGTAATTGACAAGAACATTACAATTGACCTTGGCGGTTATACCTATTCCTTCACAGATGGCGTTGGCTCCACAGGTACAGAAAGCAACGGTTTCCAGATTCTTAAAGACAACACAGTTGAAATCAAGAACGGTACACTTAATGTAAATGAGGCAGATAAAGCTAAGTTCTATATGCTTATTCAGAACTATGCAAATCTTACCATTACAGATGTAACACTTGACGGTACAAACCTTGACAAGTGGTCTGCAAC
>JAZQCS010000063.1:0-14946 GCA_045546415.1 Clostridia bacterium
AGCATACATAGTATGGGAAGAAAAGACTCAGACTGCGAAAATTACGCTAAACGGTAAACGAATCAATATAACTGTAGGCTCGGATATTATGGAGGTTGAAAAGGAAAAACACAAACTTCAGTCGCCTGCTTTTGAACAGAACGGTAGAATATACATTCCACTTCGTGATGTGGTTGAAATGTCGGGAGAGGCTTGCGTATGGCTTGAACCGGATATAATCGTGGTAAGAGGCAAAGCCGCTGAAATTACAACAAGAGAAACTCTTACCGAAAGCATCAATAAAATGTTCGAGTAAAAGGAAGATAATTTATGAAAAAAATATTAACTTTGATTGTTGTTATGATAATGTCAATCAGTATTTCTGCAGGGGCATATGTGAGAAATCTGCCGAATATTGACCAGGGTACCGTTATAAGGGAAATGGGAAACGGAAACCTTACGGCACTTGAAATACCGTCAGATACTGTAATTGGACAGACAGTAGATGTGGGTAATTACCAGGTGAGGAGCGTTGAGGTAAGATGTCCCAGCTTCAGCAACTCTCTGGGCAACCTGACCCTTAGTGTTTATGCCTGGACAGGTGACTATAACTCAACCGTAGCACAAAAACCGGTTTCAAAGCAGACCTTTGAAAATTTCGCAGATAATTCGCGGCTTAAGGTTGTTTTGCCTGAAAATGCGGATTTATGCGGAAAAATTCTTATAACCCTTTCAGAAAGCTCAGAAAGGGTAGGGGTTTGGGTGTTTGACAATCCCGGAGGTGCCGACAGAGTTATGTATGTTGACGGAACAGCTCAGGAAAATGCGGTTATGCAGGCTGTTGCGAACACCTCCAAGACCGTAACGGAGATTATGCCGACCGTAGCGGAAAGAAGGGATGCCTTTGCTAAAACAGAGCTTGGAAGATATGACAGAGCAAAAAATATAAAATCCACACTTCATGTGGATTATGAGGGAGTGGGTTACAGAGGTTTTACTGCTGATGAGGGAAGCACTACTACCTATTGCAATATGGATTTCGGAAGCACCGGCCCTAAGGGAGTTAATCTTCTTGTAAGAAACACCGGTGTAAACGGGGACAGCGCTCAGCTGCAGCTGGTACTGGATGACCCCGGGACGGGCAAAGTAATAGCAGAGTTCAATGTGGAATACTCACAGATTGACCATTTTGAAATGCTTATACCCTGCGAAATTACAGAAAAAATAACAGGTATTCACGATGTTCATCTTGTGTGCATCGGCGTGGGATACGCACCTGTATATATGGAATTTCTTAAAGAAAAACCAGGAAAATCCTGGGATAAAATAAGACTTGATGAGTTCAATGCTACAAAGGATTTTCAGCTTCATGATATGTATCCGGATACCTGGACAGCCACCGATATGTTAGGCAGAAAGGTGGCAGATTATGCCGAAGCCGGACAGTTTAACCCGGATAAACAAATCGGTATGTTTTACTGGACCTGGCATGCTCATAACGACCGGGCTCTTACTGCAAGTCTGCGCAGCAATAACCAACAGGTAATTGATACCTATCCCGGTGACCCTGCGGAAATAATAAACGACTATCACTATCCCAAATGGGGAACAACGGGTTATTGGAACGAGTCTGTTTACGGATATTATCACGGGCTTGATAAGTGGGTAATGCGCAAACAGATGGAGCTGCTTTCCGCAGCAGGTATAGACGGTTTATTCTTTGACACAACCAATGGTTCAAAAAGCTATCTCGGAGGTGCTATGGCGCTGTGCGATGTGCTTCACAGTATGCATCTTGATGGAATTAAAACTCCCGGTATATCTTTTATTTTCCCCTTCAGTGACGGAACCAACACCGTCGCAAATCTTGAAAGAGTTTATGAACAGATGTATTCCATTGGGCTTTATAGCGATTGCTGGTACTATTTTGACGGAAAGCCTGTGCTTATGTCACATTATGAAGAGCTTGAAAAGAAAACGGGCTATGAGGATGTTGATAAACAGCATCGGGAAATCCGCGAATTTTTCACCTTCCGTCCCGGACAGCCCGATTACAGAAAGGGTCCCTCCCGTGAAGACCATTGGCCCTGGCTGGAGGTTTATCCTCAGCACGCATACGGAAAAAGCGAAAAATACGGTTGTGAATGCGTTTCGGTAGGCATTGCACAGAATACCAACGACAATGGACTTAACGCAATGAACGGCAAGAATATTTATGGCAGAAGCTATACCTACAAGGATAGATATTCCAAGCTTTCCGAAACCTCCAAATATTATGGATATAATTTCCAGGAGCAATGGGACAGAGCTTTCGAGCTTGACCCGGAGTTTGTGTTTGTCACCGGCTGGAACGAATGGACAGCCGGACATTATGAGGAATGGGGCGTAGATAAAACAAAGGGCGCATATCCCGACAGCTTTGCCGATGAATACAGCCGTGACATAGAACCTACAAAAGGCGATTTCAAGGATAGCTATTACTATCTGCTTGTTGATAATGTGAGAAAATTCAAGGGTGTCAGACCTGCCCCTGAGACAAGCGGTGAAAAAACAATTGATTTAAAAGGTGATTTTTCACAGTGGTTCGGTGTTGTTCCTGAATTTATGGGGTATAAAGGCGGCACAGAAAAAAGAGACCACCGTGCTATTGGTACAGATGGTATAAACTGGTATAACAATACTACCGGAAGAAACGATATAGTTCTTTCCAAGGTTGCAAGAGATAAGGATAACCTTTATTTCTATGTTGAAACCGCGGAGGACCTTACCTCTTACACCGATAAAAACTGGATGCGGCTTTTCATAAACTCCGACCGTACATATAAAACCGGTTGGGAGGGCTACGATTTTGCCCTGAACATTGAGCCGGCATCGGCAGAAAAGCTGGTGCTTTCAAAAACCGAAACAGGCTGGAACTGGGAAAAGGTTGCTGAGGTGGATTACACTACAGACGGCAACAAAATGATGGTAGCAATACCCAGAAGCCTTCTTGGTATTGGTGATACTGTTGATATTGAGTTCAAATGGAACGATAATATGCAGGAGCAGGGCGAAATTATGGATTTCTATACAAACGGTGATACCGCCCCAATCGGCAGATTCAACTATCACTATGTTGAAAATCCTGCAAAGGCAAAAAAGCTTGAGGATGAGCCGGTTGAACCGCGGAAATCGGATAAAGACCTTGTGAAATACAGCATCATAATGAAAATCGGTGAATCAAAAGCGTTTGTAAGAAGCAATAAAACCGAAATAGATGAAAATAACCCACAGGTTACGCCTGTTATTGTAAAGGATAAAACCATGGTACCTCTCCGTTTCTTAAGTGAAAGCCTTGGCGCAAAGGTAACATGGGAGGAAGCAACACAGACCGCAAAAATTGTGCTTAACAACAAACGGATTTTCATAACAATAGGTTCGGACATAATGCAGATAGAAAAACAGAAAAAAACTCTTCAGTCACCTGCATTTGAACAGGACGGAAGAATTTACATTCCTCTCCGGGATGTTGTGGAAATGTCAGGTGAAACCTGCATATGGCTTGAACCGGATATTATTGTATTAGGCGGAAAACCGGAAGAGATATTAAGTCGTGAAACTCTTGCAAAAACAATCACAAAAATGTTTGGAATTTAAAAAGCGTATATTATTATGTGTTTTTCTAAAAAATAAAAATAGAAGTGTATATAAAAATGACCGAAAATGTGATATAATAGAATTAACAAGTTAAAAGGAGTTGATTTTCTTGAAAAAAACAAAAATTCTCAGCCTGATTCTATCAGCGACAATGCTGTTTTCTTTGCCTGCCGCGGCAGAAGGCTTTGTGAGAAATCCCATTTCGGGAAAAATGGAATCGGCAACTCTCGGTACAGGAAAAAGAACATTCTGGAAAATGGCACCAACCGATGAGTTGGGACAGAAGCTTTTTGTAGCTGACGGAAACAGACTTGCAAAGGTTACAATTAAAACCGCAAGCTGGGGAAACGCCATAGGAGACCTTACCTTCAACATTTACAAATGGCAGGGAACCTATGAAAAAACCGTAAGAACAAAACCTGAGATTACCAAAACCTTCCACAACTTTGCGGACAACTCTGCACTTTCGGTTTCGGTAAGCATGGATAAAAACCTTGACGGTCAGCTTTTGCTTACCATAGGCGGTGCGGTTGAGGATTGCGGCCCCTGGTATTATGATTCCGCAACATCAAGCCAGTACGGCTTCTTTGAAAACGGTCAGGTGTCGAATCGCGGTTTTGACGGACAGTTTTTCTGGACAAAAATAAAGGCAGAGGGTGAAAAGATTTCGGATGTTCAGCGAAACGCTTTTGAACCCATTACAATGTTTGAGTACGATGTGGCTGAAGCATTAAACGAAATAAAAACCAATATTGATGGCGAAACAACCGATGTTATCAATGTTGCAGACGGTTCTTATGTGGGCTACGGCAATGTTGATTTCGGCAACGGTGAGGTAAAGGGCGTTGAATTTCAGGTTTACAGCGCAGGCGTAAACCGCGACGCAGCACAGATTCAGGTGGTGCTTGACAATCCCACAAGCGGAAAGGTTATAGCGGAATGTCAGCTTGAGTACCACGAGGCAGAGTTCTTTAAAGAAAGACTAAGCTGTGAAATTACAGAAGAGGTAAAAGGCGTTCACGATGTGTATGTTACCTTTACCGACAACGGATACTATCCTCTTGAAATGAAGTTCACAAAGGAAAAGCCTTTGGAGGATTATTATGCAAAGCGCCTTCGTGAATTCAATGAAACAAAGGATTTTACAATAAAAGAAAATTATAGCGATACCTGGGCTGCCACGGATATGCTTGGTCGCAAGGCGGCGGATTATAACGAAGCAGGGGAAAGAAATCCTGACAAGCAGGTTGGTATGTTCTACTGGACCTGGCACGCAACTCACGAAAAGCTGAATTTAAAATCCTTCAGTAACAACCAGGCGGTGCTTGATACCTATAACGGTGATATCAGGGAAATTATGAACAACAAATCCTACGGAAAATGGGGCGAAACCGGTTTCTGGAACGAGTCGGTTTACGGTCATTATCACGGTCTGGACAGTTGGGTAATGCGCAAACAGATGGAGCTTCTTGGTGCAGCAGGAATTGACGGTCTTTTCTTTGATTGTACCAACGGTGCCTGGGCGTGGACCGGCGGTTATATGACTCTTTGTAAGGTTCTTCACGAAATGCATCTTGACGGCATAGAAACTCCGGGAGTTGCCTTTATGTTGCCTTTTGCGGATAATGAGCATACTGTGTCAACCCTTGAAACCATATATGAGCATATGTATGCAAAAGGGCTTTACAGCGATACCTGGTATTACTGGAAGGGCAAGCCCGTTGTAATGGCTTATTACAACACCCTTATTAACGAAACGGATTTCAGCGATGTAAATAAAAACCGGAAGGAAATTTATGATTTCTTCACCTTCCGTCCCGGTCAGGCAAGTTATTTTGCCGGCCCCGGAAGAGAAGACCATTGGCCATGGCTTGAGGTTGCACCTCAGCACGCTTACGGCAAAAGTAAAAAGTACGGATGTGAAGCTGTTGGCGTAAGTACGGCACAGAATGCAAGCGAAAAACAGCTTGTTGCAATGAACGGCACAGATGTTAACGGCAGAAGCTATACATATAAAAACAAAAATGCACACCTTTCGGAAAACTCAAAGCTCTATGGCTACAATTTCCAGGAACAATGGGACAGAGCCTTCGAGCTTGACCCCGAATTTGTGTTTGTGACCGGCTGGAACGAGTGGACAGCAGGTCTTCACGATGTATGGGGAGGACAGAACACAAAAGCTGCATATCCGGACCAGTTCAATGATGAATACAGCCGTGATATTGAGCCTACCAAGGGCGATTTGAAGGATGTTTATTACTATCAGCTTGTTGATAATGTAAGAAAATTCAAGGGCGTAAGCAAGCCTCCTGTTGCAAGCAAGGCTCAGTCTGTTGACCTTTCCGGCGGATTTGACCAATGGGAAGCTGTTACACCTGAATTTATAGGCTACAAGGGTGGAACAGAGGAGCGAAATGCCCGTGGAATGGGTGTGGAAGGAAACCCCGTTTACTACACAAACAACACCGGAAGAAACGATATAGTTCTTTCCAAGGTTGCAAGAGATAAGGATAACCTTTATTTCTATGTTGAAACCGCGGAGAACCTTACCTCTTACACCGATAAAAACTGGATGCGGCTTTTCATAAACTCCGACCGTACCTATAAAACCGGTTGGGAGGGCTACGATTTTGCCTTGAACATTGAGCCGGCATCGGCAGAGAAGCTTGTGCTTTCAAAAACCGGAAACGGCTGGAACTGGGAAAAGGCTGCTGAGGTGGATTATACGCTTGGCGGCAACAAAATGATGGTAGCAATACCCAGAAGCCTTCTTGGTATTGGTGATACTGTTGATATTGAGTTCAAATGGAACGATAATATGCAGGAGCAGGGCGATATTATGGATTTCTACACGAACGGTGATACTGCGCCCATCGGCAGATTCAACTATCACTATACTGAGGATAATTCAAAGGCAAAACGCCCGGTTGACGAACCCACCATTCCTGAAAAAACCGATAAGGATTATCTTAAAAATTCAATTATAATGAAGGTTGGACAAAGCAAAGCTTTTGCTAAAAACAGAGAAACCGTTATTGATGCTTCAAATCCTGAAATCACTCCTATTATTGTTAATGACAAAACAATGGTGCCTATCAGATTTTTAACTGAAAACCTGGGTGCTCAGGTAACCTGGGAGGAGGAAACCCAGACAGCTAAAATTCTGCTGAACGGCAAGCGTATTTTCATAACAATCGGCTCAAACACCATGCGTATTGAAAAGGAAAAGAAAAATCTGCAGTCTCCCGCTTTTGAACAGGGCGGCAGGATTTACATTCCTCTTCGTGATGTGGTAGAGCTTTCGGGTGAAAGCTGTAACTGGTTTGACCCGGACATCATTGTTGTAGGCGGAAGAACCTCTGACCTTTATGTAAGAGAAACAATGATAGATACAATTAACAAAATGTTTGAATAAAAGCAAAGAGCACTTTCCGACGGAAAGTGCTCTTTCTTTTATTCTTCAAAACAATCGTAGGTTTTAAGTATGTGTTCACCAACATCGTAAAGCAGGTCAACCGCTTTAGATTTAAGCTCTATTGATGGTGCAAGAAGCTTTGTTACGGTTTCACCGTTATGCTCCCAGGGGCGTCTGCCGTAGGGTGCATTCATATTGTGACAAAGAGTGTAGGAGGCTTCAAAGTTAAAATAGCCGTCGTAGTTTACATCAATAAGGCCCTGCATAACCGAGTCAAAATTAATTGTTCCTGCAAAAGGCCAGGTGTGGTGGTGAGCACCGTCACCGAAATTATCGGCAATGTGTAAGCCTTTAAGCTTGTCACCAATGTCAATAATTGACTGATACTGTCCTTCCTTGCGTACTCTTGCATTAAGGTTGCCGTGGGCTGTGTCCCAGCAAACACCAAAAAGCGGATGGTCAATATATTCAACAAACTCACGGATTTCTTTACCTGTGGACAGGGGAGTATGCAGACAGTCGGCATTTTCGGTCAGCACCAGAATGTTGTACTTTTCCATAAGGTCAAAAAACTCACTATAGAACTTTTTGGACTTTTCAAAATATTCCATCTGTGCAAAATGCTCCACAAAAGTGCCGTGAACAACAATTCTTTCTATGTTGAACATATGACACACCTCAATGGAACGGCGTATAGCACGGACGGTCACATTGTAGTTTTCTTCGGTAAGGACTTTGTAGGGGTCAAGGCAGGGGGCATGGGAAACTACAAATTCCTTACCGGCATATGCCGCAGCTTCACCGCAGGCATCTGCAAGACGACGGTAGTCATCGTCGTTGTCTGAAAGGTAAGCCTCTATTCCTCTTGAGGTTTGCTCAAGGTTAAGATATTTGAATTTAGAACCTTTGAAACAGCGGATTTCTTCGGGTATTGTGGGCACATATCTGCCAAAATCACCTGTTGAAGTTGAAAGTTTCATTTTAGTTATCTCCTTTTTTAATCTCTACAGTTTCTCCGTTATTGTTTACAAAAGTGCATTTTAGGTTTTTAAGTGGTGCGATGTCGGTATCGGATACAGAAAGGTCACTTCCTATGCCTGCAAAATAGCGAAGAAGCACGGTTGCAGGTCCGCCTGACCAGGCATGGTTCCGTGTGCCAAGGTGGAAGAAATCCTCCCACAAGGTTGTGTTTTCGTTGTTTATAAGGGGCTGATATCTGCACATCATACGGGTGAAGGCATCCTTCTTGTAGCCCATTTCACAAAGGGCAACAAGCACATAGTTTTCCATATAGGTAGTACTGTTGAACACCGACATAAGCAGGTATCTTACTTTGGGATATTTATCCTCAGGGCAAAGCTTTGAAAGAACAGCCATGGCGTTTGCACGGTCATCAACAAAATCACCGCTTGCAAAATAGCCCAGGCTTTCCTGCCAGTATCTTGACATAAAGGTGGTTTCAATGGCGGTCATACGCCGGGTGATGAAACCGTCAAAGCTGTGGTTACCAAGCTCCTCCGACATAAATTTAGCAAAACGGAGTGCCGAATAGTACCAGCATATGTTTAAAAGAGGCTTGTCGCAGTTGAACAGATGGTCGTACCATTCCCAGTTACCTTTTCGGGGAACAACAACACCTTCGTCATCTGTTTCCCACAGCATCAGATATTTTATTGCAGGCTCAAAAGCAAGCTCAAGTATAGGTTTTTCTTTGGTTGCGTTGTAATAGGTTGCAATCATACCGTGCTCGCTTATTGCGTTAAGACTCTGTGAGGGAAGCTCACTTGCACAGTCACCGGGCACATTTCCCACAAGACGGTCTTCCTTGCGGAGTGTAATAAAATCAACTATGGCTTTCCGTAAAAGAAGTAAACCGTTTTTGTCCAGCAGATACACAACCTGAGGTGCCTGAACGGAAACATCACCAATCCATTGACCTCGTTCTCTGTCGGGGCAATCCATATAGTTTTCACGCATACATACCTTAAGAGTGCGTACACATTTTTCAAAAAGCTTGTTTACATCAGGGTTATCACAATTGAAGGTGGTGGTTACATTGCTGTCGTAACCGCTTTCGCGGTAGCCAAGGTCAAGAATTTCAACACCTTCGGGAATTGTATAAACAATTTTTTCACCGAAAACCCAGTCCGGCATTTCAAATTCCTGCTCACCATCGCAGCATATGTATTCGGCTCTGTGCCCAAAGTAATGATTAAAATCACCGGGACCTCCGTTTACGGCATATCGGTCGGAGTGCATTATGATCTTTGTGCCATTCTTTGCATTTACACGGAAATAAGGTGAAAAGTGCATGGCATAGGGCAGGTCTGCAGTATAAACCTCTCCGTCATTTTCTGCTTTAACCGGAATTCTTTCGGTAAAGAACAAACCGGGAACCGGACGCTTAAGTAAATTGCCCCAGGGTGCATCGCCCAAAGAACCTAAAACTGTGGCATTGGAGCTGTTTTCACCAAGACGGGGACACAAGCTGAAAGGATGCACGGTTGCGTTAAAAACCGTGTGGTTTCCGCCATACAGAAAAGTACGCTGAAAATCCGATGGCTGCTGGAAAGCTGTGTCAATTTCACAAATTGTTTTTTCGTCAGAAGCAATGCCAAGCTCTGGACAGGATAAAATAAGCCCGGGTTTTTCGCAAAAACTGTTGTTTCTGCCTCCGTTACCGTAATACCATACCTGAACGGTAATTTCGTTTGTGCCGGTTGTGAGATACGGTGCAATATCTACGGTATCATAATATCCGCATCCGGGGGCACTTTCGCGGAAAAGGCCGCCATCGTGTACTGCCATTTTACCATTTACAAAAAGACGGTATTTTGTTTCGCAACCTATAAAAGCTGTAACTTTTTCAGGAATATCGGTTACAGTTGATTTAAATAAAAAGTTTGCTCTGCTGTTTTTTTCAAAGGTTTCGCAGGGCCATATCCATTTAGAATTGTTAAACATAAAAACACTCCCTGTTTTATTTTTGTACAAAAACATATTCTCCGGACTGAAGCTCCAGGGTCAGGGTTTTGCCGTCTGAAGATAGTGCATCAGCAGGTATTACCTCCTCCTTGCCGTTGACAGTATAGGTTTTGCTGTCTGTCAGGATTGGTAAACGGAGAGTGAATGCCACGGGCACCGTGCATTCATAAACGAAGCCCTCGGCTGTGTTCCAATAAGAAACAATTTTTCCGACGGAAGAGTCGAATTCTGTTTTGCACATTGTTATTCTTTCCTGACCGGAAGGGATTTCGTCAGGAGTTCTTGTATCAGGCTTGGGTTGAAGAATCGGATGGGCAAAGCCGGGTGCCTCTTCGGTGGTTTCAATACCAGCCATATGACGGTACATCCATTCCTGAACAGCACCGTATGCATAGTGGTTCAATGAGCTTGTGCCAATGTGGGTGAATCCATCCTCACGGGTATAAGCATTCCATCTTTCCCAAATTGTTGTGGCTCCCTGAAGTACGCTATGGAGCCAGGAGGGCTTGTCTGTCTGCAGTAATAAGGAATATGCAAGATTGTTTTCGCCGAATTCTGCCAAAACCTCATTGAGAATGCAGGAACCGACAAAACCGGTAGATAACCGATAACCGTTGTTTATTATTTTATTCTTTAAAGCCGCTACAGCAGCTGTGCGGTTTTCAGGTCGTAACAGACCAATTCGTAAAGCCAGCAGGTATCCTGTCTGAGTTGTGTATTCCTCTTTCAGATTACCCTGTTCATCGCAGTAGGTTTTTCTGAAGGAGTCGCATATTTCCTCAAAAACTTTTTGATAATGCTGAACACGGTCAGGTTTTTTCAGGGCTTTTGATATTGCTGTCATATACATGGCATCCAAAGCATAGTAAGCTGCACAAATATAGTTTTTATCGGTTTGCTCAAATGCCAGCCAATCACCGTATGTAGGGTTGGGACCTGCAAAATTGGTGGTTGCCAGCCAATCCATATATTTTTCCATAGAGGCGTAATGCTCCGAAAGAATGTGGGTATCACCATACATTTTCCATACCGTATAAGGAACAATAATGCCGGCATCAGCCCAGGCAGCTGCACCCCAGCCGAATCTTTTATAATAGGGGACAATATCCGGATATCTGCCGTTTTCATCCTGAGAATCGCGGGCATCCTGAAGCCATTTATGAAAGAACTCGCGCACATCGGCATTATAGGCGGCTGTTCCGCAAAAGGCTTGTGTATCACCTGTCCAGCCCAGACGCTCATCTCGTTGAGGGCAATCGGTAGGAATTGACAAATAATTTCCGCGCTGTCCCCATAAAATGTTGGAAATCAGCTGGTTCACATTCTTGTCAGATGTGGTCATTCTGCCGGTTTCACGGATATCCGAGCCTATGGTATATGCTTTAAAGCCCGTGACTTTAATGCACTCAGTAGCAGTTATCTCGCAGTACCTGAAACCAAAAAAAGTAAAATATGGGCAATAGGTTTCACCGTTTTCGTCGCCTCTGAGAATATAATATGCCTTTGATTTTGCTGAACGATAGTTAATTGTGTGCACGGAGCCCTCGGGATTATCGTTAAGACGGGATTTCATTCCGCTGTCATTAAGAACCTCACCGAAGCGGATTTGTACCCAGGTATCCTTGCTGCCGGTTACTGTAAGAACAGGTCTGCCAACAATATTTTGTCCAAGGTCAACAATGGCAGTTTCACCCTTTTCAAGAGTGAAAAAATCTTCATTATGCGACTGTCTGACTATGTTGATTTTGCCGTAATCACTACCGTTATCAACAGTACCGTTGTAAATTACTGTTGAAACGGGGGTGCGGGTCAAACCTGAACGAATCATAACTGTGGGACCTATGTGAGGGGTTACCAATATGTCATAAGCTTCGGTTGTGGCGGTACTCCAACAAAGAGTACTGTCGGAGGTTGATAAGGCGGTATAATCAGGATAATTGGCGTCATACAGCTCTCCGTCCCATATATCCGAGGCACGAACGGCACCTCCCCAGGCGGATTCCCAGGTATTGTCGGTATATATGCCATAATCTCCGGAATTGTCGGAGATATTAATTCCTGCAAGAAATGAAACATGAGTTTCGCCATAGGTTATATGACCGATTCTGCCGTTGTACCAGCCTGAGGCAACAGCCGCAAGCAGTATGTTTTCTCCATCCTTAAGGTAGGGAGTTAAATCATATGTATAGTAAAGAACGCGTTTTCTGAAATCTGTACAACCCGGCTTCATTTCGTCGTACACAATGTTCTGATTGCTTTCTTTACGGCCTACTCTGTGACCGTTACAGTATAACTCAAACACTCCGAGAGAGGTTGCATCTATTGTCGCCTTTTTTAAGCCGGAAACACAAAATTTTTTTCGGAAAAGTGCCACTCCGCCGGCATCGTCAATGGGATAAAACTGCGATTCCTCGCGTTGAATGTTTCCCCAGGGGTTTTCTTTTTCAGGCTGATATGAAGCAATTTCAGGATGAGTAATCCAGGAAGCTTTGCCATTTGTCATAAAATCCTTGTTCATTGCAGTAATTCCTTTCCTTTCAGCAGAATGTTGTTGAAACAATTATATAACAAAACAATAATTTTGTCAATGAAAATTGAAAATAAAAGCTTTTGAACAGGCGGTTTGTCGAATAAAGCAAAAAAAACCATCAAAAGATGGTTTTTTGCTTTGGCTGGGATAGAAGGATTCTAAGAGTAAAAGCCTCACATTGTTCAGCTTTAACTCTGCAATTTTTCCTTCGGAAAAGTTTGCGACCGGAGGTTCTCATCCTCCTTTATATCATATAAAGCAAAAAAACCATCAAAAGATGGTTTTTTTGCTTTGGCTGGGATAGAAGGATTCGAACCTCCGAAATGCGTGGGTCAGAGCCACGTGCCTTACCGCTTGGCGATATCCCAATATGTGGTTTTCAAATTAACAATATATATTATACAACAAAAAATGTCGGTTGTCAAGTGTTAATTTTAAAAAAGTTCAAAAAAATTAAAAATCCTCTCTTGTTTTAAGAGAGGATTTTGCTTTTTACGGATAAACTACATTTCCGTTGTTATCATACGCTTTATACCCCGGATTTTCGTTGACTGCTTTTTTAGCATTTTCAAGAGTTTTCAGGGCGTGTATCTGAGAAGAAGGGTCATCCCAGGATTTTCTTATTCTGTACCAGCCGTCTGTACCCTCATAGGTTTCCGGAGGATTTGCAGAAGGTTTTTCCGCGGGCTTTGCTGCAGGTTTTTCAGCAGGTTTTTCTTCCTGCTCTGCAGGAGGAACAGTTTCGTCACCAGACTCGGAGGAGGTTTCTTCAGGTTGTTCTTCTGCCGGTTCTTTTTCTTCGGGAGCCTCTTCTGTTTTTTCATCGGTGCCCTGTTTGCGCTGCATTCGTTCAAGCTGATATGCAAATTCCTCGCGCTGGTCATCATTAAGAGTGTAACCGTCAAGCTCATTAATGAGCTCATATGCAGTATCGTAATCAGATTCACCTATTGCCGAAGCAAGCTCGCCCAATGCACGGTCAATTCGTTTTGTGCTTTTTGTTGCAAGGTCTATTTTTTTAATAAGCTCCTGCATATCATCCTCAATGGGAGAGTAACCGTTATAGTCATATTCAAGATGTTCAATTATATCGTCTGCTTTGTGAAAATCCTCTTTCTCATATGCCTCCGAGGCTTCAAGGTAAGCGGAAAGTATTTCACAAAGAGCTATTACCTTGTTTGTTGCCGAGCCGGTATCCTTAGCCTGATTATAATATGTAAGGGCGGTTTCGTATTGCCCGGCTTCCATAGCCGCATCACCCTGGGTTGTAAAAAGCTTTGCGTCTGATGCGGTATTACAACCGCAGAAAAGAGCCAGAGAAAGACAAATCACCAGTAACAATGCTGTTTTTCGCATTAATAATACCTCCCGATATTTACTAATTTTATATTATAACAAAAACCGCCTGAAGTCAATACTTTAGGCGGTTTTTTAACATAATTGTAATTTATTCACTGTTTTTTGAGCTTTTGTTTGCTTCCGTCAGCGTCAACAATGTAGGTATTATCCAGGTTTGCACGCAGGCTTGCCTTATATGCTTCAATATATTCTCTTCTGAGCTCTGCCTGCTCTGCCGCCTCGCTTTCAGAAAGCCCTTCGGTTTTTGATTTTTTTGCAAGAAAGTTAATTCGTTCGATTTTTTCTTTATCCATGGTTGTTCTCCTTTTTATTTGTGGTATGATGCCCCTGCATTTATAGTAAATGCACGATAAATCTGTTCCAGCAGAATTACCCTCATAAGCTGATGGGGGAAGGTCATAGGCGAAAAGCTCAAATGAAAATCCCCAAGATTTTTAACCTCGTCGGAAAGCCCGTCCGAGCCACCGATAATAAAAGTTATTTCGCTTGTGCCTGAAAGTCCGAGAATATTTATTTTTTCTGCCAAAGCAGGTGAGGAAAGCTGTTTTCCCTCCACACAAAGGGGGACAACATAGCTTCCTTTGGGAATGGCTTTAATAATGTTTTTGCCTTCTTTTTCTATATCCTGACTGTTTGCACCCTGCACCTCAGGAAGCTCCTTTACGGTGATTTTTCCGAATCTGCCAAGGCGTTTTATATATTCATCACAGGCATCACGGAAAAACTTTTCTTTTAAATTGCCTACACACAAAACTGTAACATTCATAGTAAAAACTCCAAAAAAAGAGCTCCGCCGCACGGCAGAGCTCCGTACTTTAATACATTTTACCACAAAAATGCACTAAAGTCAATCTTTTAAAATGTTAATCCAGGGACTTGCAAGAATACCGGTGGGAGCAAGAATGTATTCATATGACCACTCATCGCCCCATTTTCTCCATGCATCGGGACCAAAGCATCTGCGGAAATCACTGCACCAATGAAGTGGACCGAAGGTGTTGTTGCGGTTACCAAAGCAGGGAACAGTAATTGTGTGTTTGCC
>JAZQCS010000064.1:0-6344 GCA_045546415.1 Clostridia bacterium
AGAGGAATATTCAAGGTTTTTGTTATGGTAGCACCGCTATCACTCTTACCTTTATGTGTACCAAGTCTTATGAACTTAACACCTTCTTCGTCTACTTCCTTGATGATTTCACCATCATAGCTCATTGCATGAAGGTCGTAGCCGTACTTATCAAAGTCGTAAATACCTGCATTAAGTCTTGTCTGAGCGTAAACTGCAGTGAATGTTTCATCTGCTTCGAATACCTTTGTCATAAGCTCATCGTCGGTATAATGTGTACCATCTTCACCTTCCCAGTAAAGGAACTGAGCAGACATCTTAACCTGTCTTAAAGGAAGAACTGTAAGTGTTGCTCCCTGAACAACATTGATTGTTTCGTCAACAACTGCTGTGTTGGGGTTAAGTACATTAAATGTAACTGCATAAGTAGGCTCGGTTGTGTACTGAGCTGTATAGGTTACATCGCCGGTAGCTTTGGCAATTGTCTTATCCCAGCCAATGAAGGTGTAGCCTTCGTTTGCAGTAACTTCGGGAGCTGTGGGGTATGTGTTGTAAACAACGGACTGTACAGCGCCTTCTGCAATTGTACCGTTTTCACCTGCATCGAAGGTTACTGTGTAGCTCTTGGGTTTAGCAACTGCTTTAATCTGTGTATCAACACTTCCTGCTGTGAAGAAGCCGTTTTCAACAGAACCTTCACCGGTAATATCCCAACGGTCAAACTCGTAATGATTTGCTGCAGTTGCAGTTACGGCAATCTTTCCGCCCTCGGGAATCTTTCTGGAGGTTACGGAGCCCATCTTAGCGGAAGAAATATTCTCACCTGCAGAAATGCTTACGGTAGGAATATTGATGGATTCGTAGGACTTGAAGCTGAGTCTTGTAACAATGAACTTACCTGTTGCTTTTGCTGCTGTGTTGGTAGCCATAACGAATCTGTAAGGTGCTTTTGCAGAAGTAAGATCCTGTGTATCATACTGGTTAATACCAACAACACCGTCAAGCATAACAACAGACTTGTTGTTTGCTCTGTCCATAACGTGAGTCATTGTATGAACAGTCTCGTTATCTGCACCTGCATTGATGTTTTCAAAGCCTCTGATATTACCGTTATCAAAAGTATGAATAGTGCCTGTAGTATGGAAGAAGCGTTCTATTCTGGAGCTGTCTTTTGCATAGAAATCAGCGTCAAAGCCGCCGTGAACGGTTTCGCCATCGCCCTTACCCTGGATGTAGTCATATTCGAATACATAAGCAGTATCTTCTTCGTCTGACCAGAACTTAACCTCGGGGCTCTTTGTTGTGCCATTATCCGAAAGCTTGATACCCACACCGGGAACGAAGGTCCAGCGAGTTTCATCAGCAAAAGGAGTAAGTGCATACTCTTCCTCGGTCATTGTTGTAAGGTCAAAGTCATAATTGTAAATTCTGTTCATCTTGAAGATAACCTTAATTTCAAGAGGCTCGTTAATTGTAAGACCAAGAAGCTGCTCTCTTGTATACTCGGTTTCTCCGATAATATACTTAACAGGAGAAATACCTTCGTTATCTGTCATTGCGGGGATTGCTCTTAACTTACCGCCCTTAATAGCAGTAACGGGATTGGAATCTACCTCAACAACATCAAGATAGTTTCCTGCAGTGAAGGTTACTGTGGTAAGACCTTCGGGAACAACAACACTGATTGCAAACTTTTCAGCAACTGCACCGGAGTGAAGAAGGGACTGAACATAAATGTTAGCCTGACCGTCCTTGTTTGCTGTGATGTTGTAAACGCCGTCTGCTTCTGTAATTGTAACAGCGTCGCTGTCTGCATATACAACATAATCGTCTGTTGCAAGAGCCTGTTCGCCAACCTTCATAGCTACTGTGAAGGTTTCGCCCTTCATAAGATAATCTGTACCGTTATAAACAGCCACGGGAGCTTCTGTTGCAGGAGCTTCTGCTACTGTAAATACAGGGTTGATTACTGTGTTACCGTTAAGGAGCTTGTTGCCCTTGAAGTCAACGGTATATGTGTTACCTGCTGTAAGGCTTTCTTCGGGTTCGATGGAAACAACAGATTTTGTTCCCATTACAATGCCTGTTACATTTGCAGGAACAACATTTCCTTCGCTGTCCTTAAGCTGAACCTGAGAAAGTAAGCCTGCATCGCTTACTACGGAGTCAAGAGTTGCAGTAATGGTATCGTCTGCAAGAACGGAATATTCTGTAGAGCCCTTAACTACAGGAACTGCGCTTGCTTTCTGAGCGATAATCATAAAGTTATCGTAGTAGTGAGAAATGGCTGAACCGTTATTGTAGGCTTCTGCCCATACAAGGTGACTTGCGGAATAAAGGTCAAGGGGGAAGCTGATATCAGATGTCCAATCGGTCCACACGCCGGTAGCAAGGTTACAGCTTCTGGTATTTACAATAGCTGTACCGTTATCTGCTGCTCTCAGCTTAAATTCAACCCTTATCCAGTTTTTGTTTGCTGTATAGCTTGCACGGGAGGTATTTGCACCGTTTCCGTTGGAGTTGTTGAATGTAAAGTTAACCTGTGAATCGGAGTTAACCATGTGAGACATAATCTTAAATGCATCGGACTTGTCATTGTTTTCATCTGCAGCTGCTCTGTTACCGTTTACATCAGAGCTGTAGAAGTATATACGTCCGTTGCCGGCATTAGAACCTGTACGAAGTGTATCATAGCTGATTACCGCACCGTTCACGTTGGAAGTAAAGATTGATGTGGGAATAGGCTGTGATCTGAAGCCGGCCCATGCACTTGCATTTGCGGTTGTGGATGTAATCCTAAGTGCTTTTGCACTGCTGTTACCTGCATAACCGTCGGGAACTGCCTCAACAGATACAGAGTGATTGGTGTTGGAGCTTGTTGAGCTTGCATAACGGTTGCTGTAAACACCAAAGCCTTTGATGTAGGAGCTGTTAAATGCTGTCTGGTTAGCAAGACCGATTGCATTTGATTCAAAGTTATCAAGAGCGATAATTTCGGTCTCTTCTACAGTGGACTTGGTATAACCTGTTTCAACATAACCGCGAAGGTCTTTGATGTAAGTATAAGTATCGTTATAGTAACCGTTAATTGCAATAACAGGTACAATCTTAACATTCTTAATGTCTGCAAGCTCTTCAGCTGTAAGCGGAATAAGACAATTGTTATAAGACCAGCTTTCGTTGTTTACATCATAGGAACTGCGAGACTTAATTCTGATACCAACACCGGACACATACTGGAAGCCGAAGGAGTTTGAATACCAGTGGTCGTAAATCTTAGCGGTTTCCGCAACGCCTACTCCGTTAAGGTGAAGGAATGAGGGTGCGCCGTCACCAAATGCACCGCCGGCAAGGTAAGCACCTGTAGAGGCATTATGTCTGTTGATTGTATGAAGCTTGGGGATGCTGTTTTCATAATAGAATACGGGAGCAACACCGTACTCACCACCGGGTATGGGTGGGTAGTTTTTAGCGGAGAACTTCGCAGGGTCGGAAGCTTTAAGCTCGTTTACATCGTAGTATGTAAGCTTGCCGTCTGCACCGATTTTTGCAAAACCGATATTAAGTGTGCCCAGCTTGTGTGCTTCATCAGGCTGATACAAGTCAAACTGGAAGTATTTAACCTCGTTATCACTTGCATTAACAAGGGATGCACCGCTGATAGGAGCAAGACCGATACCTGCGTTTCTGTTACCCTTCTTAACCTCAAGCTTAATTACCTTTTCGCCGTCAACCTCTTCAACTGAAACCTTTTCGTTGCCGGAGGCTGTAACTTTTTCGGTAATGTCAATGGGGTTAGCGTAATTCATGGTCTTTCCTGCAGTTCCGGTAATTTCAGATACTCTTTCGCTGGAGCCGACACCTGCAAAGGTGATAAGCTTGGTATCAGCAACATTGCTGTTGTTAAGGATTGTACCTGCTTCGTAAGAGCTAAGGTCCATAACATCCTTATATGTATTAATGAAGGTATCTTCAATTTCTGTTATGGAGGTAACAACATTTACATAAAGCTCTGTGGGAACACAGTAGTTGTAATCCTGAATTGTAAGCTTAAGAAGACCTGCACCGCTGAACTTAACAGAGCCAAGAGCCCAGTTATTTCTGTTTATGGTGTAGTTAGCGGAAGCAGAAGATTCTGCATCAACCTTTGTAACAGATACGTGAACGCTCTGTGTGTTGATGTTCTGACCTTCAACAGCACTGAACAAATCTTCAAGAGCAACTGTGCTGCCTGCCAATACAACATAAGGCTCAGCTTCAGTTGTGCCAACCTTGGCAGTAAACTTAACTTCAGAATCAGCAACTGTTTTGTCAAGGATTGTAATGCCTTCAAAGGCATAGTCTTCACCGTTGTAAACGGGGATATGTTTTACACCCCAGCCGGAACCCTGGAACAACTGATTAAAGGGAAGGTAAACACGCTGTTTATCTTCTTTCAAATCAACATTTCCGTCTTTGTCTTCGTCAATGCTGGCTTCGTAACCGGAATCTTCGTGGTTATGCTGATAGAAATTGCCTTCTGCATCTTTTCTGATATGGAAACATTTATCTTCTGCAACAATAATAAAGTTACCTGCTACATTCCAGTTACCGTTTTCGTCCTGAATTTCGGTTACGGAATTAATTCTGTCAAGTCTGCTGAACTGATGGTCGTGAGTATAGGAAGCAAGTGAGTTTTCAACAAGCTCACAGTACCAGTAGTTGTTCCAGTCACCAAAGTGAACAGTACAATTCTTTGCAGTAACACCTGTCATATCGGGTACTGTATAACCGTTTTCGTCGGTTGTACTTGCCTGAACTGTACCAATCATCATACCTGCGTAGCGGTACCAGTAATACTGATAGTTACCGCAAACGTCGTTGTAAACATCAATCTGTGCACCAACGTGGCAGTTTTCAAAATATACACCACATTTACTGTCGGGGTAATATCTACCCATAATACCTGCGCAGGCAACGTCCCAGCTGCCCCAAAGAGCAGAGATTTTGTTTGTGTTGTCAACTGTAATGTTTTTGAAAATAATGGGCTTATCCTTAATTGTTTCGTCAGTTCTGGAATACCAGCCACCGCTACCTACGATACCGCCATTGCCGATATTGTAAACTCTGGGATTACAATTAGTAATTGCAATATTTTCAAAAACCATAGATCTGCCGTCTTTACTTTCAGCATAAGCGGCAATAACACCTGTGGTGGTATACTCACCGTCAGAGATGAAGTTATCCACAGTAAGGTTTTTAACAGTTGCACCGTAAAGCTTACCGAACAGACCCATACCATCGCGGAAGTTTTGCTCGGTTGCTGCGTAATATTCATTGTCACCCTTCATTTCCCAGGTGTTCTGGTAAATATTAGCGATGGTATGACCGTTACCGTCGAAGGTGCCTTCAAAGGGATAAAATCCACTTGTGATTGCAGTTCCGGTTTTCGGATAAGTTCCTTCTGAGTTATAGTAACCAATGGGATAAAAGATAAGGTTGGGATTGTTCTCATCTTCCGAATCACCAATGTTGATATCTGCAACAAGAGTTATTGTCTTGCCTGCAAAAGAATCCGCTGTCTTACCATCCATACCGCCTACAATTGCACCAAGAGCGGCAAGTTGGTCGGCATTGGCGATTACAAGGTCCTTTTCTGCAGCATCATACCATGAATAGTCAAAGGTACCGTTCCATGCATTTTCTGTGTCAGAAAGCATTGCAATTTCAGAGAATGTGCAAAGTGCAAGAGTTACGGAGCCTGTTACAGCATCGTAGAAGAAGCTATTATGTGCAGTAAGCTCTTCAACTGAAGAAACCTGTGTCATCTGAACTGTTTCACCGTTTTCAACATGGTAAAGAGCAAGGTTACCGTCGTTAAGACCGATGGATGTTGCATCCTCAATGGTAATAATGATGGGTGTTTTGTTATCCTTTGAAACACCTTCAATATGTACATCAAGGCTGTCAAGCTGTTCGTTTTCACCTGCTGTAATTCCGCTTGATGAACCAAGCAAAGGAGTTACAATAAGACCGATGGTTTTAACACCGTCTTCCATAATAACACCTGCAGGAACCTGAGCAGTAACGCCTGCGGCTGTTAAAGTAACAGCCTTTGCTGTTTTGCCGTTTTCGGTTTCAACCGGTGCGGATGGCTTATAACCAGTTCTCCTGATTGAGCAGGAATTAGCAACAAGGGGCGAAAGAGAATCAAAGCCGTTCCACACAAAAAGCTCAACCTCATCAGCATTACCGATAGAGAATTCCTCAACCGGTATGATAGTTGGTTCATCAGCAATAATGCTTTGCTCTGCAACAACCTTAAAGCCGGACATTTTGCCTTCTTCGTAGAGTGCCGCAATGACATTTGCATTACAACTGTACGG
>JAZQCS010000065.1:0-2249 GCA_045546415.1 Clostridia bacterium
GAAGGTGAAGAAATCCGCAATGGTATCGTGAAGGGCGTTTATATCATCATATCCGGTATCCACGCTTAAATAGTCCGGATATCCCATAATTACAGGCTTACCGTCCCAATAATACCAGGTATCGCTGTAAAGTCCTGTACCGTACATAGACTGATAAAGTCTTCTTAAATCCTCATTAGCCCTTTCATTTGCACCAAAGGGCAGAATGAAGGACATCTGAGGAGTCTGAATACCCTTCTGACGCATATCATGAATGACACCTGCAAGAGTCATATAGCCTCCGGTAAAAGTACGGGCGCCATTTGTGGTATCAAAGAACAAACCGTCAACACCTGCGGCAGACAGCAGTTCCATATGTTTACGCATTACCCAGGAATCCAGACCGTTATAATGACCGTAAATGGATTCGTTCCACCAGAAGCTTCCGTTTGCACCGGAACCCCAGCCGTCAGTTGTACCGTCGGCATAGGTCCAGCCCCATTCATTTTTAATATCTGCTTCTGTGCCACCGGGATTTTTACGAAGGTAGCGTTTAAGTGTAGCCTCGTTGTTATAAACATAGCCCTGACTCAAATAACCGGGCTGAGCATGCCATGTCCAGTAGAAAATACCAACCTGTCGTTCCGGGTCGCGTTCGCCCACGGTTTCATAACCCGGGAGCTTCCGACCCATCATATCGGTAGCGGACCAGGTATCACTGTATGTATATTTCAAAGCGCTGTCGGGAACAGGCTCAAAATTTGCAAGTCTTTCATCATAATAAGAAAGAGGAAGTGTGGTTTTTGAGAACTGCATCCAGTCAACATTAAAATATTTACCGTAAATCACAAAGTAAACATCGTGTTTGCCTGTGATGGTGGTATTTATGTTACAGGTAATGGTAATCCATTCTGTAAGCTGGTCTTTATATTCAAAATAAATTTCGCCAATTTTTGTACCTGTTTCGGGATGGTCAAGCATTACATGAATTTCAGCAGTATCACCGTCCGAAACACCCTGGGGATAAACTCTTACGCTCAGACCTTTTGGAGAGGTTGATCCGAAGTTGATATCTGCAAAGCCTACCGCTGTGTTGGTTTCCTTAACATAAAGGTCTGTAGTTGATTTTACAATACTTGTACTTGCCCGGTCAAAGCTCTCTGCCTGGATACGCGCATAAGCATCTGAGGCTGTTTTTTCAATATCGCTTACATCAATAAGCTCACCGGTATAAACCTTTGCTTCAAAGGTTTCGTTTTCGTAAAGTGTGCCGTTAATGTAAATGTTACTTACAACACCTTCGTCCACCTGACGGCATCTCCATACGCCCACCTTATCCAAAAGTCCTGCACCGGAATAAACCGCAAGGAACTGTCCGTAATGGGTTCCGGTTACCGCAACAGAAAGAGTTGCACCGTCATTAAAATCCACAAAGCTTTCAGAGGCAATAGCTGTTCCTTTAAGGGTCTCACTATAAGAGCCTGCCCACTTGTAGATGGATATTGTCATCTTGCCCTTGTTATCGCTGTAGCTGGGGCACACAGAGGAATATTTTTTCAGCGGTTGTTCTGTTTCAAAATAGTGTGCCAGCTTTTGTCCCCACTTAAGCTGCAGGGCTGAATGCTCAGCGTAATCGCCAAATGTGTTTGGCTGACTTGTAAGGGGTATTGTTACACGGGCAGATGCTGAAAATGTCATTGCCAGAAGCATTACCACAATTAACCCCATAGATATAATCCTTTTCATATTTTCCCCTCCGATGTTACAATTAAATAGCGTGTTAAGTCAAAATATACCCTATAATAAAGTATAACATAATATTTATTGCAAGTCAATGTAAAAAAGGCTGAAATTTTCAGCCTTTTTTTGTATATTATTAATATTTATCTTATGCCGAAATTGTCTTCGGTCATATCCTGAACCCATTCGTAGGAATGAACGGTTTCAGGGTTTTCGCCTGCGATTATAAGACCACCGTCTACCCAATGTACCTTTTTACCAAGAGCTTCTGCTATATCTCGCATAGGAACAAGAGTTCTGCCGTTCAATATTACAGCAGGGCTTTCAAGGCTTATCTCTGTGCCGTTTGCCACCATTTTGTTTTGACCAACAGTAATGCTGACAAGGTTACCGTCAAGAGAAACAGTTGCGGTTTTTAAAGTATCGTTCCAGCTTACATCTGCACCAAAGCCTTCCGAGAAGAAGCGAAGGGGAATCATGGTTTTGTCGTTTATAAGCTGAGGTGCTGCATCAAGAGTTTTCTGCTTACC
>JAZQCS010000066.1:0-14795 GCA_045546415.1 Clostridia bacterium
TCTAAAAAATATCAAATATTACTGTCTTGTAATGAGCGAAAACTATATCAAGAATCATTATAAAGATATAACAAAGTACGCGCGTGTGATTGAAAATCGTTTGAACGATGAAGATTACACAATGGAATGTGCTATTAAGGAAAATGGTTTGATTTTGGAACTGGCAGAAAAATACAATGTTCATTATATACTTATTGATGATGAATATAGTGTAAATGTTGATTTAGAATATTAACACCTCATCAGTCACTTCGTGACAGCTTCCCCTCAATGTGAAGCCTTTGAAAAAACATATTTTTTGTCCCTAACTTGACAAAATCATAGTAAGAGTGTCGAATGTTGTAGAAATAAATATTGTTGTATAGAAGAGATAGCAATATAAAAATGTTTTTTTATTGTTTACACTTAAGGAGGTGAAACAATGCATTTGGTTGAAGAAATTAAAAGTTTATTTGAGAAAGTACCGAACGATTTTGAAAAAATAAAGGAACTATTGTATTCACGGAAATTTAGTAAAGAAGAGTTGGCAGAAATAGCGATTGATTGCACCGATAATTGCTTTTGTGAGTATCAGGATGCTTGCAATCCAGAGCGCGAAAACTTCACAATGGAAGATATGCGTAGCAACTATATAGTTGATGCTATTAAATTGTTGACTGATGTCGGACTTGATCCAAATGTAATTGTGAATGATGATAATGTAATGTGGAACACTATGTGGATTGATGCTCCGGGTGTTGCTGTAGCAGTTTTAAAATTGTTATTAGAGCATGGTGGTAATCCTAATCATTACATACCTGCTGAAAGAGAAACAATATTTGACTATATTGATTTCAAGGTTTCCTATGATGAGTATACTCATGAGTTTTTTCATACTGTTCAGTGTTGGCTTTTATTAATGGCTTACGGAGCATGTTGGCAGGATAATGGCGAAATTCCACTTACCATGCTCGGTGGAAATTCTGTAGAGATTTTTAAAAACTATGAACTCTATGATTATGAAATTGAGTCTCTCCCTCAAGAATCTGGGAAGTATGGATGTTGGATAATGCACATTTATAATATTGAAACCAAAGAGGAAGTTGCAGTATACAAGTGATTTTAGATATAAGAACAGAAAAAAGGATTATGATTTTTGTTCTTTATTTGATATGAACCATCGCAAAAAGGACTGTCATCTAGTTTATACAGTCTTTATAGTAAGGATGTATTAAAAAGTTAGGAACAAAAAGCCTCCCCTGTGTAAGGGGAGGTGGGTTTGCAAAGTTAAACCGAAGGTTTTACTTTTGGCAACTCGGAGGGGTTGTAAATGAATAAAGTAAACAATCCCTCAGTCAGCTACGCTGACAGCTCCCTTTACACAAGGGAGCCTCTGATGCTGGCATTTAGATTATACAGTCTTTATATGCGGTGCACAGCACCGCAATGAATTGCCTTTGGCATGAATTGAAATTATAAAATTCATGAATTGAGTCTACGACTCATGAATTGCACTTCGTGCATTGAAAGGCAATTCAATTCATGGAGCGAAGCGAGAATTCATGGCGGAACGCCAATTCATGACAACGAAGTTGTCAATTCATTTTTAAGCTTGCATCTAAACCTTATGTTTAGCAATTACTAAACGAAATTGGCATCTAGATTATACAGTCTTTATAGAATAAAATAAAAGAAAGGTGGTATTGATCAAGATTAACTATGCACACAGAGGTGCAAGTGAATATGCACCTGAAAATACACTATCATCCTTTTATCCGGGCTTTTGCAGGAAGCCAACGGTATAGAAACTGATGTGCAAAGAACCGGGGACGGTGTTTTGGTATTGTTTCATGATGATACTGTTTACCGTGTTCCGGATGGTACCGGAAAGGTTTCCGGTTACACCCTGGAGGAGCTTCGCAGATTGAAAATTTACGGAAGCTGTAAAACCGGATTCTATGATAGAAGTATTACATTGATAAAATTTCCGGAAACATTTCCCGGATAAGCTGTATAAATCAATAAGAACATAAGTAACGGAGGAAAAATAAATGCTATTTGATTCTATGTGGATAACCTACAAGACAGGTGATTATAAGTCGGCAACGGAAAAGTACGGAAACCCGGCACCCTATTTCAGAAAGACCTTTTCTCTTAATGGTGAGGTAAAAAAAGCCACTCTTTTGGCATCGGCGTTGGGTGTTTTTAAAATATATCTCAACGGAAAAGCCGTAGCTGACGATTACCTTTCACCCGGTTGGGTAGATTATAAAAAGAAGCTTCCATTTGTTCGGTACGACATAACCGATATGCTTCTTGAAAACAATGCTGTGGCGGCTGTTCTGGGTGACGGCTGGGCGGTGGGACATCTTGGCTCAACCTATGCTTTCAGGAGAAACGGCTATAGTGACCGTATTGAGTTTACCGCCCTTGTGCGCATTGAATATGCTGACGGCAGGGTAGAAGAAATTCCTACCGATACTTCCTGGCGTGCAAGCTCGGGTGAAATCCGCAGAAGTGATATTTATATGGGTGAATATGTTGACGCAAGGCTTTCTCTTGGTGACTTTTCTTTGTATGATTATGATGATTCTGAGTGGGACAATCCCGAAGAAAGCATTTTCAAGTTCTCGCGAAATCTTTACCTTGAGGAAACCTATATTCCGCCTGTTGTTGTAAAGCATACCTTTAAGCCTGAGCTTTTAAGAGAGAGAAACGGTGCATTTCTTTACGATGTGACTCAGAATATTTCAGGTGTTCTCAGGTGCGTTTTCAAAGGTGAGGAAGGTACGGAAATTGTTATAAAACACGGAGAGCTTTTATCGGAGGGTGAACTTTACACTGAAAATCTGCGTAAAGCGGAAGCTACCGATACATACATTCTTTCGGGAAAAGGTGAAGAAACCTTCAGACCTCTTTTCACATTTCACGGTTTCCGATATGCCGAGATTACAGTAAATGGCAATGCGGAAATAGTGGATGTTACTGCAGAGGCAATGTACACAGACCTTGTACAGACGGGTGAGTTTGAATGTGATGACCCGATTGCGACAAAAGCCTGGCAGAATGCTTTATGGGGACAGCGCGATAATTTTCTGAATGTGCCCACCGATTGCCCTCAGCGTGATGAACGGCTTGGCTGGACGGGTGATGCTCAGGTTTTCTGCCTCAGCGCAATGTATAATATGAACTGCAAGAAGTTTTTTGAAAAATATCTTGCAGATGTAAGGGATGCTCAGCTTGGTAATGGTGTTATAACTGCGGTAGCACCAGTTCCGCCCGTTGGCTCATATGCCTATACCGGATATGATGCATCGGCAGGCTGGAGTGAAGCTATTGGTGAAATTCCCTATCAGCATTATAAAATGTACGGTGATAAAAGGGTTATACGTGATAACCTTCCGGCACTTAAAAAGCTTCTTGATTATTATGAAACAGAAAGTCCGGAATATACAAGACCTGCCGCCGGCAGATACGGAGACTGGCTTTGTCTCGGTAACCCTACAAGCTTCAGGGTTGTTTCTACAATGTATTATGCAAGAGCCGCTTTTCTTGCGGCGGAATTGTGTAGATTTATCGGAGATTTTGAAGAAGGCTATTACAGAACACTTTATGAAAATATCAAAACAGCTTTCCGGAAAAAATTCATTACCGATGATGGAAAAATTGTTTCCGATACACAAAGCGCTTATGTGATTGCTTACAGTTTTGGGTTGATTGACATAGAAGAAGCACGGGAAAACCTTGTGCGAAAGTTTGAAAAGGATGATGACGGCAAGCTTACAACGGGATTTTTAGGAATCCGCTTCCTTCTTCCCACACTTTGCGACATCGGAAGAGGGGATATCGCATATCATCTTATCACAAATAAAGAATATCCCGGCTGGGGTTATTCAATAGTTAACGGTGCTACAACCATATGGGAGCATTGGGACAGCTATACAGAAGAAAACGGTATTAAGGAAGGAATGAATTCTTTTAACCATTATTCACTTGGCTCGTGCACAGAGTGGATGTATGAATACTGTCTTGGTATAAAGCCTGATATTGAAGCTCCCGGTTTTAAAAAGGTAAAATTTGCACCGGTTTTTGATTTGACGGGAAAAATTAATAAAGCCTCCGGTCATTACGATACCGATTACGGAAGAATCTCTGTTGAATGGGCAAAAGAAGGGGAGAACTTTATATATAAGGTTACCTGTCCGGCTGAAATTGAAATTGAATTTGAGTTTTCTGATATGGAAATTACAGACAGTAAAATTGAGGGAGTCACCTTTGTTTATAAGGTTGCTTCCATAAAATATCAAAAAGGAGATAAAACATTATGAAAGAAACATTTACCTACGAAACACAAAACAATTATTCCTACAAAGGCTTTGTGGATGATGCATTCCGCTTCATTGAGGATTTTCAGCTTATGCGCCCGGATGTATGGGCACGTTTTGTTCAGCAGTTCCGCGAATTTTCCGATTGGGACGGTGGCTGGAGAGGTGAATTCTGGGGCAAAATGATGCGTGGTGCCTGCATGACCTATGCCTACACAAAAAATGAAGAGCTTTACAAAATTCTTGTGGATACCATCCGCGATATGATGTCAACCGCCGATGAAAACGGCAGAATAAGCTCATTTCCTTTAAGTCACGATTTTGACGGATGGGATATATGGTGCAGAAAATATGTTATGCTTGGTATGGAATATTTCCTTGAAATCTGTAAGGATGAGGAGCTGAAAAAGGAAATTATTGCTTCGATGTGCGGTCAGGCGGATTATCTGCTTTCCAAAATCGGCGGAACACCCGGTTATGTTGACCCTATACGCGGTAATGTTTCACCCGTGCCGGGCAAAATGTCTATTGTTAATGCAACCCGTCATTGGAGAGGTCTTAACTCAAGTTCATACCTTGAACCCATTGTCCGCCTTTATAATCTGACAGGTGAGCAGAGATATTTTGATTTTGCAACAGAAATTGTTGAAATAGGCTTTACCGATGTTACAAGCATTATAAACCTTGCTTATGAAAATAAGCTTCCTCCTTATCAGTATCCCGTAACAAAGGCTTATGAAATGACCTCCTGCTTTGAAGGTCTTATGGAGTATTATAAAATAACAGGTAACGAAATGCACAAAACCGCTATTGTAAACTTTGCAAACCGTATTCTTGAGTGTGATTTCACCGTTGTAGGCTCCTGCGGTTGTACACACGAGCTTTTTGACCATTCAACTGTTCGTCAGGCAAACACAACAAATCACCCTAAAGCTCAGGAAACCTGCGTAACCGTTACTCTTATGAAGTTCCTTTACCGTGTGCATCTTTTAACAGGTGACCCCAAGTATGTTGATGCCGTTGAAAAAGCATTCTACAATGCATATCTCGGTGCGGTAAATGACGACAAGGTTATTGACCCTTCTATTATGAAGGCTCACCCCGACTGGACATTTGAACCCCTTCCTTTCGATAGCTACAGCCCTCTTACTGCAGGTATTCGAGGTGTTGGTGTGGGCGGTCTTCGTCCTATGAAGGGCGGATATTACTACGGTTGTTGTGCTTGTATTGGTGCGGCGGGCATTGGCACACTTCCGCATGTTCAGCTTTTAAAGAGCGAAAAGGGTATTGTTCTTAACCTTTACATAAACGGAACTGCAAAAACAACTACTCCCTCGGGAAAAGATGTTGTGCTTGATATTGACACAAAATATCCCGTAGATGGTAAGGTTTGTGTAGCGGTTAAGCCTGATGCACCCGAAACCTTTGAAATTAAGCTGAGAAACCCCGAATGGAATAAAAACACATCCGTTAAGGTTAACGGTGAAAGTGTTGCGGTTACAGAAGGCTACATTTCTGTTGAAAAAGAATGGTCGGCAGGGGATGTTATAGAAATAGAGCTTGATATGACAACCCGTGCAATTTACCCTATTCCTTACGGAAGTCAGGTACTTATGAATGAGGTTATCTGGGGCAGAAACTATATGATTCCCACTATGGATATTGAGGACCCCAAGGCAAAAGACCATATTGCTCTTCAGAGAGGTCCTGTTATGCTTGCCCAGGAAAACAGACTTGGTTATAATGTTGATGATGCGGTTGATATTGCGGTAAACGCCGACGGCACAGTTGATGTTTACGAAACCGAAACCCAAGTGCCTTATAAACACCTTATGGCATTTGATGTAAAGCTTACAGACGGCAGCAGAATGACACTTACAGATTATGCATCTGCGGGTAAGCTCTGGACAGATGAGAGCAAAATGGCAGTCTGGTTCATAACAAAATAATTAAAATTTTTATACTTTGAAAGGAGGCGGCTTTGTTTTGAAAATGCTGAGTGAATTTTTTGGTGGCGGTGGTGCGGATTTTTATTCGGGTACCGAGGTTACAGATATTAAAGTTAACCTGGCAGAGCGCAGTATAACTGTGTTTATAAAGCCGCCTTACTTTCTTGAAAGTACCCGGATTGAGTGCATAAAAACAGATTTTTCGAGAGAATATGATTGCGGTAAGGTAAGAATTTGCCTTGATTATAAGCACATTGAACTGAATTCTTCTAATTTGCCTGTTTATGCGGCGCATCTCGAATACCGTGCGGAGCACGAGGTAAAATCCATTCTCAAACTTGTGCTTATGGATTCTGTGTGGAGGCTTGACGGTGACCGTATTTTCATAACTACCAAATTTGGTATGGAGGAGCTTATTGACCGTTTCGGATGTCCGAGAGTTATTTCGGATTTTATTAATCAGGAAACCGGCAAACGCTATAAGGTTGAAATTGGCGGTCAGTATGACGAAACCGAATATAAAAAGTTTGAGGAACAGAAGAATGCTGCCCTGGAAGAGGCTTCAAAAAGTGTCAGCAAATATATTGAAATGCAAAAGCTCAAGGAACAAACCGAGCTTGCAAACGAGGTGGATTCCACCGTTATTACCGAAGGGGAAATTACACCTCTCACTGTTTTGCGAGGTAAAAAGATTACAGACCCTGAAATTACACCTATCCGTAATATCCGCGGTCCTTATGATAAAATAGTGGTTGCTGGAGATATCTGGGGAATTGAAGCAAAAGAGATTAAATCCGGTAAAAGCATAGTTTCCTTTAATATTACCGACTATACAAGCTCCATTAAGGTTAAAATGTTTGAAGGAGCAAAATCTGACGAGCCGGACGAAACAAAAAAAGCGAAGCAGACCGAAAAACTTCAGAAGCTTATGAGTGACCTTAAAGAGGATATGCGTCTTATGGTCAGCGGTAAAATTGAATATGACACCTTCAGCAAGGAGCTTACACTTATGTGCGCCTCAATTATGACTCTTGAAAAAGAGCCTGAACGAATGGATACTGCTGAGGAAAAACGGGTTGAACTTCATATGCATACACAAATGTCTGCAATGGATGCCATAGGCAATGTGGGAGACCTTGTAAAGCTTGCCGCAAAGTGGGGACACAAGGCGGTTGCTGTTACTGACCATGGAGTTGCACAGGCATATCCGGATGCATATAAAGCCCGGGGCAAGAACGACATCAAGGTTCTTTACGGAATGGAAGGTTACCTTCAGGGTGATAAGCTGAGAATTGTTTATAATGCCTTTGATTACACAATTGACGGTGAGTTTGTTGTTTTTGATATTGAAACAACCGGTCTTCATTGCCAGGAGGATAAAATTATAGAAATTGGTGCGGTTAAAATTAAAAATGGAAACATTACAGAACGATTTTCTACATTTGTTAATCCTCAGCAGAAGCTTTCAAGTGAAACAACAGAGCTTACCTCCATTAAGGATTCCGATGTAAAGGATGCACCAACAATAGCGGAAGTTATGCCGAAATTTCTCGAATTTTGCGGTGAAAGCGTTTTAGTTGCCCATAATGCTACATTTGATGTTGGTTTTATAAGGATTAATGCACACGCTCTTGGTCTGCCTTTTAATCCGTGTTATATAGATACCCTTAATCTTTGCCGTGCTCTTTATAACGAGCGTAAAACCCACGGTCTTGCGGCAATGGTTAAGCATCTTAATATTGAACTTTTAAATCATCACCGTGCTGTTGATGATGCAGAGGCAACAGCGGAAATAATGAAACGGTGTATGGAAGAACTGAAAAAACATGAGGTTACAAACCTTGTTGATTTTAATACAAAACTTTCCGAGCTTAATCCCGGAAGAAGAAGAGATTATCATATTATTCTTCTTGCAAAAGATAAGCCCGGAATGGTGAATCTGTACAGAATTATTTCGGATTCCAACCTTGAACATTTCAATAAGCATCCTGTAATTACAAGAGAGGTACTGGCAAAATACCGCGAAGGTATAATACTCGGCTCTGCTTGTGAATCAGGTGAGCTTTTCAATGCAATTCTTATGGGCGAAAGTCAGGAAAGCATTGATGCAATTGCAAGTTTTTATGACTATCTTGAAATTCAGCCTATAGGAAATAACGAATTTTTAAAACGCGAAGGTATGGTTGCAACGGATGAAGAGCTGAGAGAATTTAACCGTAAAATTGTAGCTCTTGGAGAAAGACTTGGTAAACCGGTTGCCGCCACCTGCGATGTTCATTTCATTGAGCCTCAGGACGAGGTGTACAGAAGAATTCTTATGGCATCCAAGGGCTTTGAAGATGCGGATAATCAGCCGCCCCTTTATTTCAGAACAACTGACGAAATGCTTGAAGAGTTCTCTTATCTTGGTGAAGAAAAGGCAAGAGAGGTGGTTATTACCGTACCCAATATGATTGCGGATATGATTGACGATATTCAGCTTCTGCCAAAAGAACCTTCACCGCCTAAAATTGACGGTGCTGAAGAAGAGCTTGTACAGATTACAAAAGAAAAAGCTGTTTCAATTTACGGTGACCCATTGCCGGAAATTGTTCAGAAGCGTATGGACAGAGAGCTCAGCTCAATTATAAAACACGGCTTCTCGGTTATGTACATCATTGCAAAAAACCTTGTGTGGAAATCCAATGCGGATGGTTACCTTGTAGGTTCACGAGGATCTGTTGGTTCCTCCTTTATTGCTTTTCTTTCCGGTATTACCGAGGTTAATGCCCTGCAACCCCATTATGTATGTAAAAAATGTAAATACAGCGAGTTTTTCACCGATGGTTCTCAGCCCGACGGTTGGGATTTGCCTGATAAAAACTGTCCTAAATGCGGAGAACCCATGTATGGTGACGGACATGACATTCCCTTTGAGACCTTCCTGGGTTTTGACGGTGATAAAGAACCTGATATTGACCTTAACTTCTCAGGTGAGTATCAGCCCAATGCTCACAAATATACCGAGGTGCTTTTTGGTGAAGGCTTTGTGTTCAGAGCCGGAACAATCGGCACAGTTGCGGATAAAACCGCTTACGGATATGTAAAAAAATATTTTGAAGAGCGAGGTCTTACTGCCAGCGCCTGCGAAATGGAGAGGCTTGCAAAGGGATGTACAGGCGTTAAAAGAACATCGGGACAACACCCCGGTGGAATTATGGTTGTTCCGAGAGATAACGATATACATAATTTCTGTCCTATTCAGCATCCCGCAGATGACCCAAACAGTACAATTATAACAACTCACTTTGACTACCATTCAATTTCGGGTAAGCTTCTGAAACTTGATATTCTCGGTCACGATGACCCTACGGTTATAAGAATGCTTGAAGACCTGACAGGTATAGATTCAAAAACAATTAAAATTGGCGAAAAGAATGTTATGAAGCTGTTTGACAGCCCTGAGGTGCTCGGCGTTACAGCTGATGAAATTTTCAGCCCTACGGGAACCTTCGGCATTTCGGAATTCGGCACACCCTTTGTCCGTAAAATGCTTGTTGATACCAAACCCACCACCTTTGCAGAGCTTTGCCGTATTTCGGGGCTTTCCCACGGTACCGATGTGTGGCTGGGTAATGCTCAGGACCTTGTTACAAGCGGCACAGCTACACTTAAAGAATGTATCTGTACCCGTGACGATATTATGACATATCTTATTTATTCCGGGTGTCCCCAGAAGGAATCCTTCACCATTATGGAAAAGGTCCGTAAAGGTAAAGGACTTTCGCCTGAGGATGAAGAGCTTATGAGGGCAAATAATGTGCCTGAATGGTATATCGATTCCTGCAAGAAAATAAAGTACCTTTTCCCAAAAGCTCACGCCGTTGCCTATGTTATGATGGCACTTCGTGTTGCCTGGTTTAAGGTGTATTATCCAAAAGAGTATTATTCTGCTTACTTTACTGTCCGTGCAGATGCTTTTGATGCTGAATATATGGCGGTGGGCATAGATAAGGTAAGGGAAAACCTTAAAGAATTTAAAGATAAGGAAGATGCTTCCGTTAAGGAAAAGGATATGGTTACCATTCTCGAAATGTGTAATGAAATGTATTCAAGAGGTATTGAGTTTTTGCCTATTGATATTTACGAATCGGATTCCTCTAAGTTTTTACCTAAGGAAAACGGCATTCTGCTTCCCCTTAATTCTCTTGCGGGGTTTGGCGGTCAGGCGGCAGAAAGCGTTGTTGAAGCCAGAAAGGATGGTCCTTTTACCACCATAGACAATTTAAGAGAAAGAACAAAGGTTTCCAAAACTCTTATTACACTTATGAAGGAAAAAGGGTATCTTGACGGTATTCCTGAAACAAGTCAGGTTAATTTGTTTGAATTTTAGAAAGGATTTTTCTATGCGTGATTTTATTTATTATGCTCCTACAAAGGTTGTTTTCGGTAAAGATAAAGAAAACGAGGTAGGGGAGCTTGTAAAGGGCTACGGCTTTAAAAAGATTATGATGCAGTACGGTAAGGATAGCATTAAAAAAAGCGGCCTTTACCACCGTGTTATGAAATCTCTTGAGGCTGCCGGTATTTCTGTGGTTGAAATGGGCGGTGTTGAGCCTAACCCCAAGGTTGAGTTTGTCCGTAGTGCCGCTGAACTTGCAAAAAAAGAAAATGTTGAGCTTATTCTTGCGGTAGGCGGAGGAAGTGTTATTGATTCTGTTAAAAGCACTGCCGCAACTGTTGCAATGGGTTGTGATCCCTGGGATTTGCACACAAGAAAGGTTGTTCCGGATAAAGCACTTCCTGTGGCCACAATACTCACTCATTCTGCGGCAGGCAGTGAAATGAGCGGAAACACCGTTATAACAAACCTTTCGGAAAATATGAAAAGAGGGTGCGGAAGCCCGTATCTTCGTCCGCTTTTTTCCATACTCAACCCCGAGCTTACTTTTACTGTTAGTAAATATCAGACAGCCTGCGGAGTTGTTGATATTATGGCGCATACAATGGAGCGTTATTTCACCGTATGTGAACCCACACCGTTAACCGACCGGATTGCGGAAGGATTGCTGAAATCTGTAATTGAAGCCGCAAAGGTTGTTATGGAAAATCCATCTGATTACAATGCAAGAGCTACCATTATGTGGGCTTCAAGCGTTTCTCATAATGACCTTACAAGCTGTGGCAGAGAAAGCTTTCTTGCGGTTCATCAGCTTGAACACGCCCTCAGCGGTGAATTTGATAAGGTTGCTCATGGCGCAGGTCTTGCGGTGCTGTACCCTGCCTGGGCAAAATATGTTTATAAAGAAAATGTGCCCCGTTTTGCTCAGTTTGCCCGTAATGTGTGGGATGTAACCGAAACAGATGACGAAAATGCAGCTCTTATGGGTATTGAACGGATGGCAGAGTTTTTCAAAAGCATTGGTATGCCATCAAAAATTTCTGAGTTTGACATTCCTTCAGGCTTTGAAAACCGCTTCGCAGAGCTTACAACCTTCGGTAAAACAAGAACGGTAAAATCTTATATTGAACTTGGTTTTGATGAGATAGTTGATATTTTTAAACTGTGTTATTGATATATTACATATCTGAAGGAGAATGCATATGTTGGCAAATGTAAACAGAGGTCTTATGTTAGCTTTATTAATTATAGGGCTTGTGATTGTTTTTTCGGCTGTAATAGGCGGATTGATTTGGGCGATAGTAAAAGCAAGGAAAAACAATTCCCGTAATTCCGTAAAGGTAATTGTTTGCACTGTCGGTTCAATATTTATTGCGGCAGTTTCGTGGATACTCAATTTTGGATGGTTACGCTTTTTTATGACTTTTTTATTAGTTCCGGTTATTCATGGAATAGTATTCTTTTTAGCAAATATGTTTTTCGCTAAATATACAGACCAATCACCTAAAATGTCAAGATTGAATTTACTATTTATTATAACATATCTTACAGCATATTTATTCATGCCGGATGGCGGAGATATCGGCGAAATGTATTTCTTCTTTGGTCTGATACATAGTGATATCCTTTCAAATATAGCTTTTTTTATCTCAAACATTGTAGCTACAGGACATGTTGTTTTATTCGTTTTGCAGATTTTTGAGATGAGGCAAATAAAGAAAAATATTTCAAAAAAACAATGATTTTTTTGGTTCGGTCTTGATACGAACTTTATGGATATGTCGAACATTGTCGAAAGAAAATACCTCCCTTGCCTAAAGGGAGGGGGACCACCGAAGGTGGTGGAGGAATAAAGAAGGGATTTGTAAAAAGAATCCCCCAGTCAGTTGCACTGACAGCCCCCTTTAGGCAAGGGGGCCTTTGAGAGGTTGCATCTAAACCTTATGTGTCACAATATGGATATGTCGAAAAATGCCGAACAGATAAATAAGAATTTGCAGGTGAACTATATGAGAACAAGAAAGGTTGTTGTACTGCCATACGATGTGGCATGGCAATCAGCTTTTGAAAAAATAAAGGGTGAGATTGAAGAAGCAATTGGCGATTTAATCATCGGTGTTGAACACGTCGGAAGCACCTCTGTCGAAGGAATGTCTGCTAAACCTTGCATTGATATTGATGTGATTATTGGGGATTACTCGGCGTTTGCTGCGGTGGTTGATGGGTTGAAAGGAATCGGCTATATCCACGAGGGCGACCTCGGTATCAAGGACAGAGAGGCATTTAAGTATTCAGGCAAAGAGCATCTGCAAATGCATCACTTGTATGTATGTCCGAAATACTCGGAAGAATTGCACCGTCATATTGCATTCAGAGATTTTCTCCGAAGCAATCCCGAAGCGGTAAAAAAGTACAGTTTGATAAAAGAAAAAGCTGCCAAGTTATTTCCCAATGATATAGACGGATACATAGAATGTAAATCACCGTGCATTGAAGAACTGTATCATAAATGCGGTTTGAAATAAACAAATTCCAATTTATTTATATGTTTTTAGTTATAACTTGATATGAACAGCCACCAAAAAAGTTGCATCTAAACCTTATGTGTCGCAATAATTATGTCAAATAATGACGAAATAAACAAGCCTCCCCTGTGTAAGGGGAGGTGGGTTTGCAAAGTTAAACCGAAGGTTTTACTTTTGGCAACTCGGAGGGGTTGTAAATTAAAGGTAACAACAATCCCTCAGTCATCAATAGTTCACTATGTGAACTATGCTGACAGCTCCCTTTACACAAGGGAGCCTCAAGGGAGCCTAAGTTGCATCTAAACCTTATGCCTCGCAATATGGATATATCGAATGTTGTCGAAAGGAGTGTTAACAATGAAAGGAAACGGATTTATAAAACTTAGAATAGCAGGGCAGAACCTGAATTTTGAAGAAATAACTCAAAAGTTATCGCAACAACCAAGTTTCATATATCGAAAAGGTGATTGTTACACTCCGAAATTTGGTGATAAGCAACCCATAATCTATGAAGAAGATTGCTGGATTTTTGAGGTTGAAAAACAAGAAGATGAAACTTTTGATGATATGTTATATGCTTTTCTAACAAGGTTTATAAAATCAAAAGAATACATAAAAGAGTTATCGGATAATTTTGATGCAACATTATGGGTTTTTGTATATCCTGATGATGAGCAAAGCAATATTCATTTAGAAAATAAAACATTAAAGATTATATCAGATATGGGTTTGGCTGTTGATCTTGATATTATGTTTTTAAAGGAGTTCTACGACGGGACATATAGCAAATGATTTTTAAGTTCTAACACGACATGAACTTTCGCTGAAAATAGGTTTGCATCTAAACCTTATGTGTCGCAATATGGATATGTCGAATGTTGTCGCGAACGACAAGCCTCCCTTGCCTAAAGGGAGGGGGACCACCGAAGGTGGTGGAGGGATAAGGCGACCTTACTTTTTACGGCAAGAATCAATCCCTCAGTCATCAATAGTTCACTGTGTGAACTATGCTGACAGCTCCCTTTACACAAGGGAGCCTCAAGGGGGCCTTTGAGAGGTTGCATCTAAACCTTATGTGTAGCAATATGGATATATCGAATGTTGTCGGAATAAGAGAGGTGATAATGTGAAAAAACTGTTTTTGATTAAAAGAAAAGGTTTTAATTATTATACTGATTATACAGAGTTGTACTTACACAGGTCTTTTGAAAACAAAGGATATTATCTTGTAAAAGATGAAAGTAAATGTTTGTTTCATGTAATTGTGGATATTTCTGAAGAAAAATATATGACAGTTTTATCACCTTATTTTGATACACTTTCTGAAGATGATGCAAGAGAATTTTCGGAGATATTAGGTTCTAATTTCAAAAGTGAAGTAATTGCTATGCCTTGTACGGAAAACTATCAATTCAAAGGAATACCATATAGGTTTATGTTTAGCGATACTTATAACGCATTTGAAGAAGATATTTATGTGTATGATGCAAGGCCTGAATTTGTTCAGGAATGTTTTTCTCAATGCAAAAGTGATCAGCCATACGCTGTAGAATATATAAATTATGGCGGTGCATTTAAAGGTTTGGAAATATCTTTATCTTTTGATAATGCTGATGTTATACTTGAAGAACCAAGT